>NZ_CALRZC010000056.1:0-38930 GCF_943372545.1 Variovorax sp. YR752
CGCCTGCTGGGCCAGCGCGTGCGCGAACTGTTGCGCGCGCGCGCCGGCGAGGCGACCACGGCGGAAGCGCTGGCGGGGCTGTTGAACGTGTCGGGGCGCACGCTGCACCGGCAGCTGCATGAAGAGGGCACCTCGCTGCAGGTGCTGAAGAACGAGGTGCGGCACGAACTCGCGGTGGAGCAACTGCGCCGGACCACGCGGCCGATCAAGCAGGTGGCACTGGCGGTGGGCTTCCGTAACGAGAAGAGTTTTTCGCGCGCGTTCCTGCAATGGACGGGGCACGCGCCTCGGGATTTTCGGCAGCTGGGGTTGTAAAGCGCTTGTTCAGGACGCGCGCCCTGAACGCCGAAACTCAGGCCGGCGAATCGATCAACGCCAGCGCATCGACGATCGACTGGCTGTCTTCCGGACGCACCAGCTTCGCGACCTGTTGCCCGTCGCGCATGAACACCAGCGTGGGCCACAGCCGCACATTGAACGAGCGGCCCAGCGGGCGGCCGCTGCCGTCTTCCACCTTGATGCGGCGCACGTTCGGGTACTTGGCAAAGGCCTCGGCAATGTTCGGCTGCGCGGCCTTGCAGATGCCGCACCAGTTGGTGCCGAACTCCACCACGGCCGGGCCCTGGAGCGCGTCGATCTCGCTGCGGTCGGGTTGCTCGGTCTGGTATTCGGAGGTCATGGGCGAAGTCCTTGCGAAACGTGAGAAAGCGTGAAGAGGAATGCGTGTGCGCGGCGGGCGCGACACACGCTGACGACGAGCGTCATTGCACCAGAAACTCAGGCCGCCTGCAGGCCGTAGCTGGCCAGCAATGCAGGTAGCTCGGTCATGTCGCTGAACACGGCCACGGCGCCCGCGGCGCGCAGCGCGCCCGGTCCGCTGTGGCCCGACTCGCCGGTGCTGTAGCCGAACACCGTGGCACCCGCGGCCACACCGGCCGTGGCGCCGGTGACCGTGTCTTCGACCACCGCACAGCGCGTCGGATCGACACCGAGCGCTTCCGCCGCGGCCAGGTACACGTCGGGATACGGCTTGGAGCGCGGCATCTCGTGGCCGCTGAAGATGCGGCCTTCAAAGCAGTCGAGCAGGCCGACCTTGGCCAGCTGCAGCTCGACTTTGTGGCGGTCGGCGCCCGAGGCGCAGGCGATGCGGCCCTTGAGCCGCGTGTGAATCTCGCGGATGGCGGCGGGTGCATGGGGAATGGCGACGAGGTCGCGGTCGAGCGCCTCGTTGCGACGGGCGCGGAAGCCGCGCAGCCAGTCGTCGGTGATCTTGAAGCCGGTCTTGGCCTCGATGAGCGCCGTCTCGTCCTTCACCGCCTTGCCGGTGAAGATGTTCATCGATTCCTCGGCCGTGAGCTGCCAGCCGAGCTCGCCGAGCATGTCGGCGAGCACGCGGTTGGTGATGGGCTCGGAATCGACGAGCACGCCGTCGCAATCGAAGAGAACGGCGGAAAAGGGGAAAGGGGTCATTGCGAGGCAGGAGTTCAGGGGTCTGGCCCCATGGTAGCAACGCCCCCTTTCCGCACGGGGAGACTCAGGCTATCGGGCCCTCTCAGGCCATTTCAGACGACAGGCCGGATCGGGATGTAGATCTCGCCGCCGCCGGCCATGAATTCTTTCGACTTCTCTTCCATGCCCTCGGCCATGGCCTCGCGCTCCGCCACGCCCTTCTTGGCCGCGTACTCGCGCACTTCCTGCGTGATCTTCATCGAGCAGAACTTCGGGCCGCACATCGAGCAGAAGTGCGCCACCTTGCTCGAGTCTTTGGGCAGCGTCTCGTCGTGGAATTCGCGCGCGGTGTCGGGGTCCAGGCCAAGGTTGAACTGGTCTTGCCAGCGGAACTCGAAGCGTGCCTTGCTCAGCGCGTCGTCGCGCGAGCGCGCACCCGGGTGGCCCTTGGCCACGTCGGCCGCGTGCGCGGCGATCTTGTAGGCAATGATCCCCTGCTTCACGTCGTCGCGGTCGGGCAGGCCCAGGTGCTCCTTGGGCGTCACGTAGCAGAGCATTGCCGTGCCGGCCCAGCCGATCATCGCGGCGCCGATGGCGCTGGAGATGTGGTCGTAGCCCGGCGCGATGTCGATGGTCAGCGGGCCGAGCGTGTAGAACGGCGCCTCGTGGCAGTGCTTGATCTGCTCGTCCATGTTGGCCTGGATCATGTGCATCGGCACGTGGCCCGGGCCTTCGATCATGGTCTGCACGTCGTGCTTCCAGGCGATCTGCGTGAGCTCGCCCAGCGTGCGCAACTCGGCAAACTGTGCCTCGTCGTTTGCATCGGCACCCGAGCCGGGGCGCAGGCCGTCGCCGAGCGAGAAGCTCACGTCGTAGGCCTTCATGATGTCGCAGATGTCCTCGAAGTGCGTGTAGAGGAAGCTCTCCTTGTGGTGCGCGATGCACCACTTGGCCATGATCGAGCCGCCGCGCGACACGATGCCCGTCATGCGGTCGGCCGTGAGGTGGATGAACGGCAGGCGCAGGCCCGCGTGGATGGTGAAGTAGTCGACGCCCTGCTCCGCCTGCTCGATGAGCGTGTCGCGGTAGATTTCCCAGGTGAGGTCTTCGGCCACGCCGCCCACCTTTTCGAGTGCCTGGTAAATGGGCACCGTGCCGATGGGCACCGGCGAGTTGCGCACGATCCAGTCGCGCGTGGTGTGGATGTTCTTGCCGGTCGACAGGTCCATCACGTTGTCGGCGCCCCAGCGAATGGCCCACACCAGCTTTTCGACCTCTTCCTCGATGCTCGAGGTGACGGCCGAGTTGCCGATGTTCGCGTTGATCTTCACCTTGAAGTTGCGCCCGATGGCCATCGGCTCGACCTCGGGGTGGTTGATGTTCGCGGGAATGATCGCGCGGCCGCGGGCCACTTCGTCGCGCACGAACTCGGGCGTGATGATGCGCGGAATGCTCGCGCCCATCGGGTTGCCCGCCACGCGCTTGGCGCGCTCTTCATTGGCCAGGTACTCGGCCATCCATTCGCGCTTGCCGTTCTCGCGCAGGGCCACGTATTCCATCTCGGCTGTGACGATGCCGCGGCGTGCGTAATGCATTTGGGTGACGTTGGCGCCCGACTTGGCGCGACGCGGCGTGCGCTGCAGCGCCGAGGCACCGGCGCGCAGCTCGGCCAGGCGTTGCGCGTCGCGGTCTTCGTTCTTGGCGCCGTCGTCCAGCGCGTGGTGCGTGCGGCCTTCATAACTTTCGGTGTCGCCGCGCTCGATGACCCAGGCACTGCGCACGTCGGGCAGGCCACGGCGCACGTCGATCTCGACCTTCGGGTCGGTGTAGGGGCCCGAGGTGTCGTACAGGGAAACGGTTTCGCCGTTGGTCAGCGCCACGTCGCGCACGGGCACGAACAGGTCGGGCCGGCTGCCCGGAATGACGCACTTGTGCGACGCAGGAAAGGGTTCGCGCGTCAGCGACAGCAGCGAGGTGAATTTGTCGGGGGCATTCATCGGGAGGCACTCCTTGTTGAGGGAAAGGGTGCTCCGCAATCGCTCAGTGGACCTCGGGAGGCCCGCCACCAGAAAAGGGAGTGACGGACCGAAGTCAGGGAGTGCAGCTCTTCTTACGCCGGTATGACCCGGATCAAGTTCGCGGGTCGGCAGCTTTGCCATCTCAGCACACCACATGTGTGCACCCCGGAGCGGGGCCGATTGTGCGGGCCGAAGCCCGGTGCCGTCAACCCGGGGGCTGGTGCAAGTCGCCGTCGACGTAGAACCAGCGCTCGTTCTCGCGCACGAAGCGGCTGCGCTCGTGCAGGCGGAAAGCCACGCCCGTCGCGCTGCGCTGGCGGGCGACGAACTCGACCTCGGCGTGGTCGGCGTCGAGCACCGAGCGCGAGCGGATGTCCAGCCCCAGCCATTTGACGCCCGGCTCGAACTCGACCGAAGCCGGCCGCTTCGACGCATGCCAGGTGGCGAGCAGGTAGTCGGCGCGGGCCAGCACGAAGGCCGAGTAACGCGAACGCATCAGCGATTCGGCGTCGGGCGCGGGCGTGTTCTCGAAATCGTCGAGGTAGCGCCCACAGCACAGGGCGTAGCCGATGGGCTTGTCGCGACGGTCGGTGCGGCCGCAGGGGCAGGGGCCGGGAGTGGGGTCGGTGGCGCTCATGAAGGGCTCTATTGGAACACTTGGCGCGGCGGGGGCTGAAGGGGGCCGTAGAGAGCCTCTGGGCATGTCCGCTTCGCGTGGGGCATGGGCTGGCGTGGCCCCGCCTGAACGGGGCACGTATCCATGCGTTGGTGCTTCGCGTGAGTCTGGGGTGGAGGATGCGCTCAAGCGTTTTGCATCGATAGACCGTGCGACTACAGTCGACCGGGAGTCGCCCATCCTCTTCCTCTGCGTCTCAGCACATGCTCATATGAACTCAATCCCATTGACTCTTGGAAAGCCATACTTCACAGGCCCGATGGCGTCGACGGACTTGGGTGCGGGTGGCGTCTTCTTCTGTGCGGTCTATCGCGAATGCCTGCAATTCGAGACAGATGGGCGTGTCCACTGGTGGCGCGAGGTGTTGGATAGTTCCAGACCTTATTTCAACGACCTGAATGAATTCCGAAAGCTCCGCCTGGATGGTTCGTATGGGCTCAACGACCGGGACTACTTGGTTTGCAAGTTTCCTCAGATGGAGTTGACTGGCCTGCCATGCAAAGACGCCCCTGCCTTGATGGCATTTCATGCTTGGTACCCCTCAAGCCAATCGGAGGGAAGTCGCGTCTTTCACGCACCGGAATCAGTGCCCAGCGAGCCGGCGAGTGACGCATCTGGCCTCTGACCAAGGACGGCAGAGTGCGGCAAAGGGGTCCTTCGAGAATCCTCCGAACGTCACTCATGCCGGCGCGCGATCTCTTCGCACGCATCAAGGGTGAAAAGATCCGTGCAATGAATCATCGAGTATTCGTCGAGTTGATGGACAAATAGCCGAGCGTTATCTTCGGGGCTACGTTCAGCGGGAAACATGCTGGAATCGCCGTTGATGACAAACGCAAGATCAGTCCGGTCAACCACTTCGTCTCGCGACCCAACATGACGATAGCGAACAGACTCCAGATAGACGACACCGTCGCGGTGCATGATCTTTACTGAATGAAAGTGTGGCTTCAAGTAGCTCGGGTACTTTTTCTTTAAGTCAGGAAGAATTTCGACGCCACTGTTAGCGCCTATGCGAGGGACGATAAATCCCGCCGACTCCTCCATTAGCCCGCGTATTGCTTCGCGTATGGGAATCCGAAAGAACTCCCGGTTGGGTTGGCATCGGTAGTCATCGAATCGCTGGTGCAGGCGCGTTTCGACGAATTTGCAATCCGTCACCAACTCGTCATAGACCACGATGAAATCGTCGGGGACTCCGGTTCCTCGCAACTCACCCGCCCGTGCCTTCGACGTGCGTTCGGTCAATCCAATCTTCACCAATCCTCGCATCGCGGGATTGATCATGATGTATACAAATCCAGAGTTCATAAGTGCAAGTAGTTACCGTTCGACCTGAGAGAAGCCTAGTGGTTTTGATCGCCGACGATCTGCTGAAGAATGCCACAACCGCATTGCTTCCAAGATCGAAAGAGCTAGCCGCGAACCAATAGCGCTACTCGGCAAATGCATCGCACTGCGCTTCAATCCGCGCATGCAGAAGCCCCAGCGATACCGCAAGAAACCGCTGCAGCGAACTGCGCTGGCATGCATCGAAAATCGGCGCAGAGTTCGCATCAGAAGAAGCGGCATCGCGCCGATCTTCATCCCATTCGAGCAGCTGTACCAACGTCTGCGCACCCTGCACCACGTCACGCGCATCGTTGAGGAACGCAGCGTGGCTTTGCAGTGAAGGAGCAAGCCGTTCGCCTTGCACCCATTCGAAGGGCTTGAACAAGGCATTGGGTCGTTGAGACGCGCAAGGGCAACCGGCGTCGGTACCCGCATTTGAAGCAGTGGCCATAGGCCTCCAAGGATGTCGATTTGCAACAACCGACGCACCCGACGCCAATCGGGGGCGGCAGCTCGAACGGGTTGGCGTACCGGGACATCCTTGCGGAAACCGGCAGGGCGCGAGCCCTCCCATTCGAGCCGCCTAAAAAGAAGCGCGAATGAAAAAGCCGCAGACCCGTGCGGTAACTGCGGCTTTCGTCGCAGGATGTCAGCGGGACGCCAATCCCGGCCTCGCTCATCACGAGGCAAAAGCAATGTACGCGGTCTCTCAGACGCCCGTCAAGCGTCAGCGACTGGAACGCACCGCCCCACCCGAAACATCACCCACTCAGGCCGCGGCGTTGGTTCACCTGATCAGACGATCTCACGCCAGCGCGCGTTGAATCAGCAGCTTCTGGATGTCCGACGTGCCTTCGTAGATCTGGCACACGCGCACGTCGCGGTAGATGCGTTCCAGCGGAAAGTCGTTCACGTAGCCGTAGCCGCCCAGCGTCTGGATGGCGGCGCTGCACACGCGCTCGGCCATTTCGCTGGCGAAGAGCTTGGCCATGGCGGCTTCTTTCAGGCAGGGCCGGCCGGCGTCGCGCAGGCTGGCGGCGTGCCAGATGAGCTGGCGTGCGGCTTCGATCTGCGTGGCGCAATCGGCGAGGCGAAAGCCCACGGCCTGCTGGTCGAAGATGGCGCCGCCGAAGGCCTGGCGTTCCTTGGCGTAGGCCACGGCCACGTCGAACGCGCTGCGGGCCATGCCCACGCTTTGCGCGGCGATGCCGATGCGCCCGCCCTCGAGCGCGCCGAGCGCGATCTTGTAGCCCTCGCCTTCGGCGCCGATGAGGTTTTCCGCGGGGATGCGGCAGCTGTCGAAGTTGATCTGCGCGGTGTCGCTGCTGTGCTGGCCGAGCTTGTCTTCGACGCGCGCGACGTTGTAACCGGGCGCGTCGGTGGGCACGATGAACGCGCTCATGCCGCGCTTGCCCGCGCCCTTGTCGGTCACCGCGATGACGATGGCGACCTGGCCGTTCTTGCCGCTGGTGATGAACTGCTTGACGCCGTCGATCACGTAGCCGTCGCCGTCCTTGCGCGCGGTGGTGCGCAGGCTCGAGGCATCGCTGCCGGCCTGCGGTTCGGTGAGGCAGAAGGCACCGAGCATCTGGCCTTGGGCCAGCGGCTCGAGCCACTTCTTTTTCTGCTGCGCGTTGCCGTAGCGCATGAGGATGGCGTTGACGGGGCAGTTGGTGACGCTGATGGCGGTGCTGGTGCCGCCGTCGCCGGCTGCGATTTCCTCGAGCACGAGTGCGAGCGTGAGGTAGTCGAGGCCTGCGCCGCCATGCTCTTCGGGCACGCAGATGCCGTAGGCGCCCAGCGCGGCCAGGCCCTGGTGCACTTCCTTCGGAAAGCTGTGGTCACGGTCCCACTTGGGGGCGTTGGGCCACAACTCGGCTTGCGAAAAATCGCGCACGGCGTCGCGGATGGCTTCCTGGTCTGCGCTGAGCAGCATGGCGTTGTCTCCGGTTCTTTGTTGTCGGTGGGTGCGAGGCTTACTTGCCGGCGCCCAGGTCCATGATCAGACGCGCGGCCATGTACAGGCGGCGCGGAATGGCGCTGATGTCGACGTACTCGGCCTTGTCGCTGTGGTAGCCGAAGCCGGGCAGGCCCAGGCTTTCGATCACGGGCTTGCCCGAGAGCGCTGCGTAGGCCGCGTCGGTGCCGCCGCCGGTGCGCTCTTCGACGCCCACGCTGCCGCCGGCTTCCTTGTAGAAGACCACGGCCTTGTCGACCAGCTTCTTGCCGCCCTCGCCCGCGTTGAAGGCCGGACGGCCGCGCGTGACGAGCACCTTGACGTCGGCCTCGGGCAACTTCTTCTGCTGCGCCTTTTCTTCGAGCGTCTTCATGGCGGCGTCGAAGTCTTCGTTGCGTGCGTAGCGCACGTCGGCGTTCAGCGTGGCACTGGCCGGGATGATGTTCGACACGTTGCCGGCCTTGGCAATGGTCCAGTTGAAGCGCAGGTTCTTCGACTTGTCGTCGATGCTCATGGTGCGCAGCACGAGATCAGAAGCCTCGACCAATGCATTTACGCCCAGCTCGGGGGCGGCGCCCGCGTGCGAGGCCTTGCCAGTGATGTTGACCTGCACGTAGGCGATGCCCGAGGTGCCGAGCGACATCTTTTCGTCGCCGGCGCTGGTGGGCTCGAACGAGAGCACGTAGTCGGCCAGCTTGGCTTCTTCCTGGATCAGGTCGCGCGAACCGAAGGAGCCTTTTTCTTCGTCGGTGTTGAACAGCACGGTGATGGTGCCGTAGTCGCGCACGCCGTAGTCCTTCAGCAGCTTGAGCGTGTGCAGGATGACGGCGTTGCCGCCCTTGTCGTCGGCGATGCCGGGGCCGTAGGCCTTGTCGCCTTCGACGCGGAAGGGCGCCTTGGCGAGCGTGCCCTTGGTGTACACGGTGTCCATGTGCGACATGAGCAGCAGGTTCTTGCCGCCGCGGCCCTTGAGCTTGCCGACGATGTTGTCGCCGACCACGAGGCCGGCCGACTTGCTGCGCGTGACGGTGAAGCCGAGGCTCTTCAGTTCGCCTTCGAGGTACGCGCCGGCGGCGGCCATGCCTTCAGCGTCACCGGTGCCGGTCTCGATGTTGACGAGTTTCTCGAGCGTCTTGATCACCGCCGGCTGCTCGTCGGTGGCGGCCTGGAACAGCACGTTGTCGCGCTTCTGGGCCCAGGCGCCACCGGCCACGAAGGCGGTAGCGAGCACGGCGGCAACGGCGGTACGGTGAAGGGATGGGCGCATGAAATCTCCTGCTCTACGCATGGTTTTGTTTGAGGTGTCCGGGGTGGAAACCGGCCGGCGCTCTCTCCCGGGCGCCGGCGGCTCCTGGCGTTATAGCAATTCGAGCGCGACCGCGGTGCCTTCGCCGCCGCCGATGCACAGCGTGGCGACGCCGCGCTTCTTGCCGCGCGCCTTCAGCGCGTGCAGCAGCGTGACCATGATGCGCGCGCCGCTGGCGCCGATGGGGTGGCCCAGCGCGCAGGCGCCGCCGTTCACGTTGACGATGTCGTGCGACACGTCGAGCTCGTGCATGAGGGCCATGGGCACGACGGCGAAGGCTTCGTTCACCTCCCACAGGTCGACGTCCTTCACGGTCCAGCCGGTCTTGGCGAACAGCTTCTGCACGGCGCCGACCGGCGCGGTGGCAAACCACTCGGGCTGCTGCGCGTGCGTGGCGTGGCCGACGATGCGCGCCAGCGGCTTGGCGCCGATCTTCTTCGCATGCGACTCGGTCATCATGACCAGCGCGGCGGCGCCGTCGTTGATCGACGAGCTCGATGCGGCGGTGATGGTGCCGTTTTCTTTCTTGAACGCGGGCTTGAGCGTGGGGATCTTGTCGAGCTTGACCTTGCCCGGGCCTTCGTCGATGGAGATGACGGTGTCGCCGCCGCGGCCCTTCACGGTGACGGGCGTGATCTCGTCCTTGAAGGCGCCCGATTCGGTGGCGGCCTTGGCGCGCTGCACGCTGGCGATGGCGAAGGCGTCTTGTTGCTCGCGCGTGAAGTTGTACTTGGCGGCGCAGTCTTCGCCGAAGGTGCCCATGGAGCGGCCCGGCTGGTAGGCGTCTTCGAGGCCGTCGAGCATCATGTGGTCATAGATCTTGTCGTGGCCCATGCGGTAGCCGCCGCGGCCCTTGAGCATCAGGTAGGGTGCGTTGGTCATGCTTTCCATGCCGCCCGCCACGATGACGTCGTGCGTGCCGGCCAGCAGCAGGTCGTGCGCGAGCATCGCGGCCTTCATGGCCGAGCCGCACATCTTGCTGAGCGTGACGGCGCCGGCACTGTCGGGCAGGCCGCCCTTGTAGGCCGCCTGGCGCGCCGGGGCCTGGCCCTGGCCGGCCATGAGGCAGTTGCCGAACAGCACTTCACCCACGCTCTCGGGCGCGATGCCGGCGCGCTCCACGGCCGCCTTGATGGCCGCGCCGCCCAGGTCGTGCGCGGAGAGGGACGAGAAGTCGCCCTGGAAGCCACCCATGGGGGTGCGGGCGGCGCCGACGATGACGATGGATTCGGACATGGAGGTCTCCTTCAGGAATGTGAAAGTGAAATCAAAGACAAAACGAAAACGGGAATCGGAAACGGGTGGTCAGAAATGCGTCGCATGGCCTTCGTGCTGGAAGCGTTGCGACTCTTCGTACGGGAACACATCGAGCATCTGGCCGGCCTGGATGCGTTCCTTGTGGTGCTGCCAGAAGGCGGCGTCGAGCAGGTCGGCGTGGTGCGCCATGAAGGCGGCGCGCACGTCGCTGTTGCCGAGCAGAAAGGGCTCGAAGGTTTCGGGGAACACGTCTTTCGGGCCCACCGAGTACCAGACCTCGCCGCTCATCTCGTCTTCTTCGTTACGCGGCGTGGGCACCTTGCGGAACTTGCAGTCGGTGACGTATTCGATTTCGTCGTAGTCATAGAACACGACCTTGCCGCCGCGCGTGACGCCGAAGTTCTTCCACAGCATGTCGCCGGGGAAGATGTTGGCGGCCACCATGTCCTTGATGGCGTTGCCGTACTCGATCACCGCGTGTTCGAGCTGGTCTTTGGCGCGCTTGGCATGGGCCGGACTCTCGGGGTGGGCCAGCGTGTCGAAGGCTTCCTGCAGGTAGATGTTCAGCGGAATCATGCGGCGCTCGATGTAGACGTGCTTGAGCACGACCTCCATCTCCCCGTTGCCGTCGCGGTCGCCGATCTCGAGCTGGCTGGGCGCGAACTTGCGGATTTCTTCGATGAGCTCGGGCTCGAAGCGGTCGAGCGGAAAACCCACGTTGCTGTACTCGAGCGTGTCGGCCATGCGGCCCACGCGGTCGTGCTGCTTCACGAGCATGTACTTGCCCTTGATCTGCTCGCGCGTGGTGTCTTTCTGCGGCGGATAAAAGTCTTTGATGACCTTGAACACGAAGGGGAACGACGGCAGGTCGAACACCAGCATGACCATGCCCTTGATGCCGGGTGCGATGCGAAAGCGATCGCTCGAGTAGTTCAGGTGCGACAAAAAGTCGCGATAGAACAGCGTCTTGCCCTGCTTGGCCAGGCCGAGCGCGTTGTAGATTTCGGCGCGCGGCTTGCGCGGCATGAGCGAGCGCAGAAACTGCACCCAGGCCGAAGGCACTTCCATGTCGACCATGAAGTAGGCGCGCGCAAAGCTGAACAGCATCTGCAGGTCGTCTTCGCCGAACAGCGCCGCATCGATGTAGAACTTGCCGTGGGTGTCGTGCAGGAGGGGCAGCGAGAACGGAATCTCGGTGAAGCCGTTCATGATCTTGCCGACCACGTAGGCACCCTTGTTCCGGTAGAACAGGCCCGACAGCACCTGCAGCTGGAAGTTGGCGCGCAGCTTGACCTGGTGAAAACGATTCAGGATGACGTGCGCCACGCGCTCGGCATCGCGCCGCTTGTTGGCGTAGCTGCCCTGCAATGCGAAGTCGTCGAGCATCTGCTCGATGATGTCCGGCAGCGTGGCCTGCGATGGGTAGTACGGCCGGTAGGTCGGTGCACCGCGCGGCTCGATGTACTCGGTGCTGATGGCCGGGCGCACGAAGATGAAGTCGTTCTGGAAGTAGGCCCGGTGCAGGATCTTCGTGGTGACCGAGTTGAAGAAACTCTCGGCCAGCTCGGGCTGGTGGTGGTTCACCAGCAGGCCGATGAAGTGCAGCTTGACCTGGTGCCAGACCTCCATGGGCTGGTCGCCGGCCTTGAACTCTTTTTCGAGCCGGGCCACGGCCTCGTTCACGCGCAGGTCGTAGAACTCGATGCGCTCGCGCTGTGCGCGCTGCTGGCCGTGCCAGTCGGCGGTCTCGAAGCGGTGCTTGGCGCGCGCCGATTCAGCTCGGAACAGCCGGTAGTGCCGGTTGAACCCGTCGATCATCGCCTTCGCGATGTCGTAGGCCAGCGGGGAATCGAGGCGCTGCGGGAACATGGCGGCAGTACCGGCGATGGCGGCGGCGGTAAGTTCGCTCAGGCGACGGGCGGGGTCTCTGCGCTCTTTGCTGCGCCTTCGGTGCCATCGGCACCAGCCAGCGCCGACGGCGAGGCGCCTGCGGGCTTGCTCCACTTGTAGCGGATGCGTTGCACGGCGGCCTTGTAGATGGCGTCGAGCGGCTTGTCGCCCTCGACACTCAGGCCGAGGTCTTGCAGCAGGCCGTCGTGCACGCCGAAGGTCCAGCCGTGGATGCGCACCTTCTGGCCGCGCGCCCAGGCGTCGACCATGACGGTGCTGACGGCCACGTTGACCACCTGCTCGGCCACGTTGAGCTCGCACAGCGCATCGACGCGCACGTCTTCGGGCAGGCTGTCGAGCATCACGCTGTGGCGGTCGCGCACGTCCTGGATGTGGCGGATCCAGTTGTCGGCCAGGCCGATGCGCTTGCCGCTGAGCGCAGCCTTCACGCCGGCGCAGCCGTAGTGGCCCACGACCATGATGTGCTCGACCTTCAGGTGCTCGACCGCGAACTGGATCGCCGAGAGCGCGTTGAGGTCGGAGTGCACCACGATGTTGGCGACGTTGCGGTGCACGAACACTTCACCCGGCTCCAGGCCGGTGATCTGGTTGGCGGGCACGCGGCTGTCGGAACAGCCGATCCACATGTAGCGCGGCGTCTGCTGCTTGACGAGGCCGGTGAAGAAGCCGGGCCGGTCGCGCTCCATCTGGGCGGACCAGGCTCGGTTGTGGGCAAAGAGGTCGTCGAGGTTGTCTGAGGGCATGGTGGGCTATTTTGTCAGTGAGTCGTTGTGTCGGGCGTGCATTCGCCGCCGGGGGCGTCCCTGGTGGCCTTGACGGCCTTCTGCGCCTTGACCAGCGTGGCGCGGCCTTTTTTCTCGTGCTCGCGCACCTCGGCGAGGTTGGCCTGCAGCTCGGCCAGCTGCGTCTCGAGCTGCGCCCGGTGCGAGCCGAGCACGCCGAGGAACTTCTCCAGCTGCGGCACGGTGTCGCGCGGGCTGTCGTACATGTCGAGGATGTCTTTCGCCTCGACCAGCGTCAGGCCCAGGCGCTTGGCGCGCAGCGTGAGCGTGAGCCGCGCCCGGTCGCGCGCGCTGTACACGCGCTGCAGGCCGGCCCGCTCCGGCGACAGCAGGCCCATGTCTTCATAGAAGCGGATGGCGCGCGTCGTGAGGTCGAACTCCTTGGCGAGCTGGCTGATGGTGAAGGTCTGCGCGGGCATGGGCGGCAAGGGTTGCGGGGGCGACAGCAGGTTGGTGGCGCATTCTTTACAATGAAGCCTCAACCCATGACGTTTACGTAAACGTCAATCATACATGAACCTCCTCGAACGCGAACTCCACTACCCCCTGGGCGACACCCTGCCCGCCGCCGGCGAAGCACTGGAAGTGGCGCCCGGCGTGCGCTGGATCCGCATGCGGCTGCCCTTTGCGCTGGACCACATCAACCTCTGGCTGCTGCGCGACACGATCGACGGCGTCGAGGGCTGGACGGCGGTCGACTGCTGCATTGCGCACGACGAGGCCCGCGCGCAGTGGGAGCAGATCTTCGAGACCCAGCTGCAGGGCCTGCCGATCCTGCGCGTGATCGTGACCCACATGCACCCCGACCACATCGGCCTGGCCGACTGGCTGTGCAAGCGCTGGAACGTGCCGCTGTGGATCAGCGCCACCGACTACCACGTGGCGCGCGTGCTGTGCAGCGCCGGCGACACGCTCGCGGGCGGCGATGCGGCGGCCGACTTCTTTGTTTCGCACGGGCTGAGCAATCCCGAGTCGGCCGCCAAGATCCGCGCACGCAGCAGCTACTACACGAACATGGTGCCCGCCGTGCCCGACCGCTACGTGCGCATGATGGACGGCGACATCGTCACCATCGGCGGGCGCGAGTGGCGTTGCATCAGCGGCTACGGCCACGCGCCCGAGCACATCGCGCTGTACTGCGCCGAGCCGAAGCTGCTGCTGGGCGGCGACATGATGCTGCCGCGCATCTCGACCAACGTGAGCGTGCACGCGGGCGAGCCCGAGGCCAATTCGCTGCGCCTGTTCCTGGACAGCATCGACAAGTTCAAGGCCCTGCCGGCCGACACGCTGGGCCTGCCCTCGCACGGCAAGCCCTTCACCGGCATCCACCGCCGCGTCGACCAGCTGCAGGAGCACCACCGCGACCGCCTGGCCGAGCTGCTCGAAGCCTGCCTCGCGCGGCCCATCACGGCGTCGGAGGGCCTGCCGATCCTGTTCAAGCGCGAGCTCGACCTGCACCAGATCACCTTCGCGATGGGCGAGACCGTGGCCCACCTGCACCTGCTGTGGTTCTCGGGGCAGGTGAAGCGCACGCTCGATGCCGACGGCATCTACCGCTTCGGCGGCAGGTAGCTTCGGCTGGGTAGACTTCCCGCATGGACACGCTGGCTGAGCTGCGCGCCGGCCGGCTGGCTGGCGCACGACGACTGGACCTCTCGTGCGGACTCACCGAGTTTCCGCGCGAGATTTTTGCGCTCGCCGACACCCTCGAAACGCTGAACCTCACGGGCAATGCGCTCAACGCACTGCCCGACGACCTCGGCCGGCTGCACCGACTGCGCGTGCTGTTCTGCTCCGACAACCGCTTCACCGAACTGCCGGCGTCCCTCGGCCAGTGCCGCCAGCTCGACATCGTGGGCTTCAAGGCCAACCGCATCGCGCATGTGCCGGCCGAGGCGCTGCCGCCCTCGCTGCGCTGGCTGATCCTCACCGACAACGCCATCGAAGAATTGCCCGACACGCTCGGCGACTGCACCCGCATGCAGAAGCTGATGCTGGCCGGCAACCGCCTGCGCGCTTTGCCGCCGTCGGTGGCCCGCTGCCGGCAGCTCGAGCTGCTGCGCCTGTCGGCCAACCGCTTCGAAGCGCTGCCTGAGTGGCTGCACACGTTGCCGCGCCTGGCGTGGCTGGCCTGCGCGGGCAACCCGTTCGACGCACCGACCGAAGACGCGGCCATCGACGCGCCCACCGTGCCGCACGTCGACTGGCGCGACCTGACGCTCGGCCCGAAGCTCGGTGAAGGCGCCTCGGGCGTGATCCACCGCGCCACGCTGGCCACCAATGGCGTCGCGCTGCCCGTTGCGGTGAAGCTGTTCAAGGGCGCCGTCACCAGCGACGGCTGGCCGCACAGCGAGATGGCGGCCTGCATCGCGGCCGGCGCGCACCCGACATTGATCGCCGCGCAAGGCCGCATCGACGGCCACCCCGACGGCACCGAAGGTCTGGTGATGGCACTGGTGCCGCCGTCGTTCATCACACTGGCCGGCCCGCCGAGCCTGGCCTCGTGCACCCGCGACGTCTATGCCGACGATGCGCGCTGGTCCGCCGATACCGCGCTGCGCATCGCTCGTGATATCGCCGCGGCCATGGCGCATCTGCATGCGCGCGGCCTGCTGCATGGCGACCTGTATGCCCACAACATCCTGTGGCATGCGCAAGATGGCGGGCGGCTCGGCGACTTTGGCGCGGCCTGGATGACGGGTGCGCTCGACCCCGCGCACGCGAAAGCACTGCAAGGCGTGGAGATGCGCGCCTTCGGTTGCCTGCTCGAAGAGCTGGCCGAGCGCTGCGACGATGCGGCTTCTTCTTCGCCCTTGACCACGCTCGCGGCACGCTGCCTGCAGGCCGACGTGGCTGCAAGGCCGTCGTTCGCCGAGGTGCTGTCGGTGCTGGACGCCGCCGCGCCATGACGCGCCCCCGCTTCGTCGTTCCCATGCCCACGCGCGACGGCGTGAGCCCGAGTTGCGTTTCGCTGCCGTACGGCCCCTGGCCCACCATCGCCGACTTTCTCGCCGAGCGCTTTCCCGCCATCTCGCGCGAGGCCTGGCTCTCGCGCATTGAAGCGAACGACGTGTGCGACGAGCACGGCGCGCCCGTCACCGCGACGCGCCGTTACCAGTCGCCGCTGCGCGTGTACTACTACCGCGCACTCGACGCCGAGACGCCCATCCCTTTTGAAGAGCAGGTGCTGCACCAGGACGACGACCTCGTCGTGGTCGACAAGCCGCCCTTCGTGCCCGTCACGCCCACCGGCAAGTACGTGCAGCAGAGCCTGCTGGTGCGCCTGAAGCGCAAGCTCGGCCTGGACGACCTCGTGCCGCTGCACCGCATCGACCGCAACACCTCGGGCCTGGTGCTGTTCTCGGTGCGCCCCGAAACGCGCGGCATCTACCAGGCGATGTTCCCCGAGCGGCGCATCGACAAGCACTACGAGGCGGTCGTGCCGTGGCACGAGGGCGTGTCGTCGGTGCCCGCCGTGTACCGCAGCCGGCTGGTGGACGACGACCATTTCATGCGCATGCGCGAAGCGCCCGGCGAGCCGAACTCCGAGACCCGCATCGTGCTGCGCGAGGCCCGTGACGGCCATGCGCTGCTGGAGCTTTCTCCCGTCACGGGCCGCAAGCACCAGCTGCGCGTGCATTGCCAGGCGCTGGGTTTGCCGATCGTGAACGACCCGTTCTATCCCACGCTGCAGCCCGCGGGGAACGACGACTTCGACAAGCCGCTGCAGCTGCTGGCCCGGTCGCTGGCGTTCATCGACCCGCTGAGCGGCGCCTTGCGCACCTTCGAGAGCCCTCGCCGGCTGGCGCTGCCTGCCGCCTAGGTGACGCAGCGCGGGCGGTTCGCGCACTAAGCTTTCTCCTGACGGGAATTGAACTTCCTCTCTTCCACCACTCAGGAGACAAACGCACATGGACACCACCCAACTCTTCTCGTTGAAGGGCCGCAGCGCCTTGATCACCGGCGGCTCGCGCGGCATCGGTCGCATGATTGCCGAGGGCTTTCTGGCGCAGGGGGCGCGTGTGTACATCTCGGCGCGCAAGGCTGCGGCTTGTGATCAGACGGCGAAGGAGCTGTCGGCTTTTGGGCATTGCGTGTCGTTGCCTGCCGATGTTTCGACTGTGGAAGGCGCGCAGGCGCTGGTCGATGCTTATGCGAAGCATGAAGGGTCGCTGGATATTCTGGTCAACAACGCTGGGGCTGCCTGGGGGGCGCCTTATGAGGAGTTTCCGGAGAGTGGCTGGGACAAGGTGGTTGATCTGAACCTGAAGACGCCGTTCTTTTTGACGAAGGCGTTGACGCCGATGCTCAAGAAGGCTGCTACGGATCATTTGTCGAAGGTGATCAACATTGCTTCTATTGACGGGATTTCTGTGAATCCGCAGGAGACTTATTCGTATGCGGCTAGCAAGGCGGGGTTGATTCAGTTGACTCGGCGGATGGCGCTGCGGTTGGCGCAGGATCGGATCGTGGTGAGTGCGATTGCGCCTGGGGCGTTTGCTTCGGATATGAATAAGGATGCGCGGGATCACGGGGATGAGGTCAAAGGCCGCATTCCCGCTGGCCGCATTGGTACGCCTGAGGACATGGCTGGGGCGGCTATTTTTCTGGCATCGCGGGCTGGGGACTATGTGATGGGCTCGACGCTGGTGGTGGACGGCGGCGTCACGCACGCTCGCTGATCTTCTTGAGTTCCGAGGCCGGGTCTCGCCCCGGCGGGCGACCTACTTTTCTTTGCTTCGCCAAAGAAACGTAGGCAAAAGAAAGGCGACCCTGCTGTCTGCGTCCCTTCGCTTCGCTACGGGCAACCTGCGGTGCTCACGTTTCGCGGGGTCTCGCCCAAACTCGCTTCGCTCAAACAAGGGCGAGCCCTGATCCGCGAAACGCTGCGCTCCTCGGCGCATACAGAAGGGGTTGGGATACCGACGGGCCATCGCTTTGCTCGGCCACCAAGCCGCCGCAGGCGCTTCGCGCCTGCGGCGGTTGGCATTGGGAATCGCGTTGGCCTTGCCGTGAGCGCAGGCGCAGACACAAGTGCAAGTGCAAGTGCAAGTGCAAGTGCAGGAGCCGAGCCAGGGCCAGAGCTGTTCGCGCAGAAGGTGGGCGTGTCGCAGCGCGAATGGCTCGCGCGGCAATCTGCGAGAGCGAGAGCGAGAGCGAGAGCGAGAGCGAGAGCGAGAGCCGCCGTGGCATCCGGCTGTTGGAAGTTCCCAGGCCGAGCGAAGCGACGGCCCGCTTGGTATCCAAATCCCCTCTGTATGCGCCGAGGAGCGCAGCGTTTCGCGGATCAGGGCTCGCAGTTGTTTGAGCGCAGCGAGTTCTGCGAGACCCCGCGAAACGCGAGCACCGCAGGTTGCCCGTAGCGAAGCGAAGGGTCGCAGACAGTGGGGTCGCCTTTTCTTTGCTTACTTTCTTTTGGCGAAGCAAAAGAAAGTAAGTCCGCCGCCGGGCGGAACTCCCGGCCTCGGGAAGCAAACAAGAAAGATCAGCCCCACCGAGGCACAGCCTCATCCTTCAACTGCTGCCGCAGCACCCCATAGTCAGGCACAACACTCTCCACGGTCTCCCAAAACCGATGCGAGTGATCCATCACCCGCAGATGCGCCAGTTCGTGCGCCACGACGTAGTCGATCACAGGCAGGCGGAAGTGAATCAACCGCCAGTTCAACCGAATCGACCCATCCGCACTCGCACTCCCCCACCGCGTAGCGGCGTTGGACAACGACAGCTTCTGCCATGACACCCCAAGCAGTGGCGCAAAGTGATCCAACCGCTCGATGAACAGCTTCCGCGCCTGCCGCATCAACCAGGCCTGCGCCGCATCCCGAATCTGCGAAGGCGCCGCGTTCTGCGCCACAGCCAACCGCAGCGTCCGCGGGCCACCGCCTTCGACAGCGGGGTCGAGCGTGCCGCCAACGCTCGCGAAACCGTGCTTCGGATCGAGCCGGATCACCACCAGCTCGCCAAGAAAAGGAAACTCCGCCCCATCTTCCCAAGCAATCCGCGTCGCCTCGACACGCGCATTGCGTTGCTGCGTCTCCGCCAGCTTGCGCAGAATCCAGTCGGCCTTCTCACGCACCGCCGCATCGACATCGCGCAGCGTGACCCACCGCGGCGCACGCACCGACAAGCCTTCGGCACCGACCAGAAATCCGATCGTCTTGCGCTGCCCGCGCTTGAACTCGTAGGCCACCCGCGCCGACCCCAGCACCACTTCACGCGTCGCTTGTGGATGCGCGAAATTCGCCAGCGTCAACGTGTCGGCCAACGGCACTGCAGGACGCGGATCAACGGGCTCGATGGACAAAGGCGTGGCAGCCACCACCGGCACGGGAGCAGCAGGCGGCACAGGCGCTGGTGCCTTCTTCCGCGGCCGCCGCGGCGGCGCAGCAGCAGGCGCCGGCGTGCTCCCCAGCCCCTCGAAGAGGTCCATCGTGAATTGCAGCATCCCCTGCATGTCGGGCTCGCTCTGAGGCAGGCGCGTCAGCCCGCTTCGCGCGGCAACGTCTGCTGCGGCTGCACCGCGCTGTCGCTGTAGGCCTCGGGGTCGAGGCGACGCATCTCTGCCTCGATCCAGGCTTCCACTTCACGCATCAGCTCATCAGGCTTGCGACCCACGCTCGAGATCGCCGGCCCGATCGACACGTCGACCACACCGGGACGCTTGACGAAGGCCTTGCGCGGCCAGACCTTGGCCGACGTGACGGCGATCGGAATCACGGGCACGCCGGTTTCGCAGGCCAGGCGCGTGCCGCCGCTCTTGTAGGTGCCCTTCTGGCCGCGCGGAATGCGCGTGCCTTCGGGGAACATGATGATCCAGATGCCCTGCGCGAGCAGCTTGCGGCCCTGGTTCACCACCTTGTTGAACGCCTGCGCGCGCTGGCTGCGGTCGATGTGAATCATGTCCAGCCGCGCCATCGCCCAGCCGAAGAACGGCACGTAGATGAGCTCCTTCTTGAACACGAAGGCCAGCGGGTGAGGCATCAGCGTGGGCATGAGGAAAGTCTCGAGCGTGGACTGGTGCTTCACCAGCAGCACCGCGCCGGCGAGTTGGTCGGTCGGCAGGTTTTCCATGCCGGTCACGCGGGTCTTGATGCCCAGCAGCACGCGCGCGCCACCGATGGCCCAGCTGAGCCATCGCTCGGCCATCCAGTACAGCGGAATGCCGCGCTTCCAGAGCGAGCAGACGCACATGATGATGCCCCAGGGCACCACGGTGACAAGCATCCACAGGGCGTGGAGAACGGAACGGATAAACGCCATCAGACAGCCACCTGCAGTGCAGCCCGCGCTTCGCGCGCGAGCAGAAAGTCGACAAAGGCGGCGAGGTCGTCATGCACCCTCGTGTCCGCCGGATATTCGGAAGGCAGCGGGTTGACCCCGCGGCAGGCCGCACCCATGCCCGTGAGCAAGAGGTGCGGTTCGCAGCCGGCAGCGGCGCCGGCCTGCAGGTCGCGCAGGCTGTCGCCCGCGGTCGGCACGCCCTTCAGGTCGATGCCGAAGCGGTCGCCGATCTGAAGAAACAGCCCGTCCTTGGGCTTGCGGCAGTCACAGCCTTCGTCGGGGCTGTGCGGGCAATAGAACACCGCATCCACCTTGCCGCCCACGGCCGCGAGCATCTTGTGCATCTTGGCGTGCATGGCGTTGAGCGAGGCCATGTCGAACAGGCCGCGGCCCAGGCCCGACTGGTTCGACGCGACCACCACGTGCCAACCCGCATGGTTGAGCCGCGCCACGGCCTCGAGCGCACCGGGCAGCGGCGTCCACTCGATGTCGCTCTTGACGAAATCTTCGCGGTGCACGTTGATCGTGCCGTTGCGGTCGAGGATGACGAGTTTCATGGCAGAGCCACCCATGGTGAGGTTGTCTGGAAGATCAGACGGCCAGCCGCTCGAGCTGCGCGACGCGGTTCATCGCGGCGTGCAGCGACATCAGCAGGCCCAGGCGGTTGAGCCGCAGGTCGGCCTGCTCGGCATTCACCATCACGTCCGTGAAGAACGCATCGACCGGTTCGCGCAGCGCGGCCAGCGTCTGCAGCGAGCCGGTGTAGTCGCCCGCGTCGAACTGGGCGTTGGCAGCGGGCACGACCTGCGCCATGGCGGCGTGCAGCGCCTTCTCGGCGGGCTCCTGCAGCAGCAGCTCGCTGACGTGGGCGTCGGCTTCGGGCGCCTTCTTCAGGATGTTGCCGATGCGTTTGTTGGCAGCGGCGAGTGCGGCGGCGGCGGGCAGTGCGGCGAAGGCGCGCACTGCCGCCAGCAGCTTGGGCACTTCGCCCAGGCGCTGCGGCAGCGGGGCCAGCACAGCGTCGACTTCCTGTGCGCTGGCGCCCTGCTCGCGCAGGCTGCCGGCGAGGCGGTCGAGGATGAAATCGCGCAGCTCGACCGTGGCCTTGCTGCTGTCGAAACCGTCGATGGCGCTGAACTGCGCGGCGGCATCCTGCAGCAGGGCGTCGAGCCCCAGCGCGAGGTCTTTCTCGATCAGCATGCGGATCACGCCCAGCGCATGGCGGCGCAGCGCGAACGGGTCGCGGTCGCCGGTGGGCAGGTTGCCGATGCCGAACATGCCGACCAGCGTTTCGAGCTTGTCGGCCAGCGCGACCGCGAGGCCCACGCTGTTGCGCGGCAGCTCGTCGCCGGCGAAGCGCGGCTTGTAGTGGTCTTCGATGGCGTCGGCCACCGCGGCGTCGAGGCCGTCATGCAGCGCGTAGTAGCGGCCCATCGTGCCCTGCAGCTCGGGGAACTCGCCGACCATGTCGGTCACGAGGTCGGCCTTGGCCAACTGAGCGGCCTGCGTCGCCTGCGCAGCCAACGTGGCGTCGCCGAGCTTTTCAGCGATGCCGCGCGCGATGTGCATCACGCGCTGCACGCGTTCGCCCTGCGTGCCGAGCTTGTTGTGATAGACCACCTTGCCGAGCGACTCGACGCGCGAGGCCAGCGACTTCTTGCGGTCCTGGTCGAAGAAGAACTTGGCGTCGGCCAGGCGCGGGCGCACGACGCGCTCGTTGCCCTGGATGACCGCGCTCGCATCGTCGGGCGTGATGTTGCTGACGACGAGGAACTTGTTCGTGAGTTTGCTCGACGCGTCGAGCAGCGGAAAGTACTTCTGGTTGGCCTTCATCGTGAGGATGAGGCACTCCTGCGGCACTTCGAGAAACTCGGGCTCGAAGCTGCAGACCAGCACGTTGGGGCGTTCGACCAGCGCCGTGACTTCATCGAGCAGCGCGTCGTCGTGGATCGGCACCGAGCCGCCGCCGACCTTGACCGCAGCCGCTGCGAGCTGGCGTGCGATTTCGGCGCGGCGCGCTTCAAAACTCGCGATGACGGCGCCGTCGTCCTGCAGTTGCAGCGCGTAGC
Source organism: Variovorax sp. YR752 (assembly GCF_943372545.1). Lineage (NCBI taxonomy): Bacteria > Pseudomonadati > Pseudomonadota > Betaproteobacteria > Burkholderiales > Comamonadaceae > Variovorax > Variovorax sp. YR752. Next base: position 22,042 of record NZ_CALRZC010000056.1, read on the forward strand.
TGTTGGCATCGCGCAGCACCACCGGGTCGACCGCTGCTTCGAAGCGGTGGCCGTGCGTTTCGCGGCCGGCCTTCAGGCCCAGCGCCTCGATGGGCACCACGGTGTCGGCATGCAGCGCCACGAGGCCGTGCGCGGGGCGCACGAAGCTCACGCTGCTCCAGCCCGGCATTTCGCAGCCGCTTTCGAGCTGGTAGCTCATGACCTTCGGAATCGGCAGCTTGGCGATGGCTTCGGCCAGCGCCTTCTGCAGGCCTTCGGCCAGCGTGGCGCCCTTGGCGGTGCTCTCGTAGAACAGGGCTTCGGCCTTGCCGTCCATGGCGCGCTTCAGGCCGGGCACGGCCGAGGCGTCGGCGCCGAGCGCGGCCAGGCGCTTGAGCAGCGCGGGCGTCGGCTGGCCCGAGGCATCGAGCCCGACGGCCACGGGCATGAGCTTTTGCGACACGGCCTTGTCGGCGGCGCGCTCGGCCACGTGCGTGAGGTGCGCAGCCAGGCGGCGCGGCGACGCATACGGCGTGAGCACCGAGCCGGCCTCGGCCAGGCCTTGCGCCACGAGCTGGTCGCGCAGCACGCCGGCAAAGGCTTCGCCGAGCTTCTTCAGCGCCTTGGGCGGCAGCTCTTCGACAAACAGTTCGACCAGGAGGGAGTTCTTGTTCATGGGGGTCGTCATCGCTCAGGCGGCTTTCTTCGGGGGCATCTGCGCAACCCATTCGCGCGGGGCCATCGGGAAGCCCAGGCGTTCGCGGCTGTCGTAGTAGCTCTGCGCCACGCTGCGCGCGAGGTTGCGGATGCGGCCGATGTAGGCCGCGCGCTCGGTCACGCTGATGGCACCGCGCGCGTCGAGCAGGTTGAAACTGTGGGCCGCCTTGAGCACCTGCTCGTAGGCCGGCAGCGCGAGCTGCTCGGTCATGAGGTGCTTGGCCTGCTTTTCGTGCGCGTTGAAGGCGGTGAACAAAAACTCGGCGTCGCTGTGCTCGAAGTTGTAGGTCGACTGCTCGACCTCGTTCTGCTTGTAGACGTCGCCGTAGCTCAGGCCGTCGGTCCACGTGAGGTTGTAGACGTTGTCCACGCCCTGCAGGTACATGGCCAGGCGCTCCAGGCCGTAGGTGATCTCGCCGGTGATCGGCTTGCAGTCGATGCCGCCGACCTGCTGGAAGTAGGTGAACTGCGTCACTTCCATGCCGTTGAGCCAGACCTCCCAGCCCAGGCCCCAGGCGCCGAGCGTGGGGTTCTCCCAGTCGTCTTCGACGAAGCGGATGTCGTTCTTCTTCAGGTCGAAGCCCAGGGCCTCGAGGCTGCCGAGGTAGAGCTCCAGGATGTTGCTGGGCGCGGGCTTGAGCACGACCTGGTACTGGTAGTAGTGCTGCAGGCGGTTGGGGTTCTCGCCGTAGCGGCCGTCCTTGGGGCGGCGGCTGGGCTGCACGTAGGCGGCCTTCCAGGGCTCGGGGCCGAGCGCGCGCAGGAAGGTGGCGGTGTGCGAGGTGCCTGCGCCCACTTCCATGTCGTACGGTTGCAGGAGCGCGCAGCCCTTGTCGGCCCAGTACGACTGCAGTTTGAGAATGATTTGCTGGAAGGTCAACATGAAGCTGGCCGGCGTCGGGGGCCGGACATTGGACGGGACGGTGGCGCGGCACAGGCCGCGAAAGCGGACGATTTTACGTTCGTGGGAGGGCAACTCTCCCACAGCCGCTCGGGATGCCGGCTGCCGCAACAGCCCGCGCGGGCGTGGGACAAAGCCCGGCCCCGCGCGCTTTTTTGCGTTTCCCGCCGCTTTCGGCACTTTCCTGCGCTTTCCCCCTCTCTCACTGCATGGCACCGCCCCACATCGGCCCCGACACTCCTTTTTTCATCGTGCTCAACGCCGGCTCCGGCAGCGAGAGCACCGCGCAGGCCCGCGAGGTCATCGACGACGCCTTTGCCGCGGATGGCCGCCGGCACCGCGTGTTCCTTGTGGACGGCCCCGGCCGCGTGCAGGCGCTGGCGCGCGAAGCGGTCGAGCGCGCCCGCGCCGTGGGCGGCGTGGTGGTGGCCGCGGGCGGCGACGGCACCATCAACGCCGTGGCCCAGGCCACGCTGGGCAGCGGCTGCCCCTTCGGCGTGCTGCCGCAGGGCACCTTCAACTATTTCAGCCGCACGCACGGCATTCCGCGCGACACGGCGCAGGCGCTGCAGGTGCTGCTGACGCAGCAGCCCCGGCCCGTGCAGGTGGGGCTGGTGAACGACCGCGTGTTCCTGGTGAATGCCAGCATGGGCCTGTACGCCGACCTGCTGGAGGAGCGCGAAACCCACAAGGCGCGCTTCGGCCGCCACCGCTGGATCGCCTTCTACTCGGGCCTGCTGACGGTGCTGCGCGGGCGCCATCGCCACTGGCAGCTGCGCATTGCATCGCACGGCCACGAGCGCGACATCCGCACGCCCACGCTGTTCGTGGGCAACAACCCGCTGCAGCTGATGCAGGCGGGCGTCGAGCACGCCGAGGCGCCCGAGCAGGGCCAGCTGACCGCGGTGGCGCTCAAGCCGGTCGGCCTGCTGGCGATGCCGGGGCTGCTGGTGCGCGGCGCGCTCGGACGGCTGGGCGACGCCGACGAGGTGCTGAGCTTCCCCTTCGAATCGATGACGGTGAAAGCCGGCCGGCTGCGCACGCCGCGCCGCGTGAAGATCGCCACCGACGGCGAGATCGACTGGGTCGACATGCCCTTGCTGTTCCGCGTGGCGCCCGACCCGCTGTGGCTGGTGCGGCCCGACAGCGCGCCCGAGCTGGAGGCGGCGCGGCCATGAGCTGCCTGCTGCAAGTGTCCGACCCACACTTCGGCACCGAGCAGCCCGAGGTGCTGCAGGCGCTCGAGCGCCTCGCGCACACGTTGGCACCCCAGGCAGTGCTGCTGTCGGGCGACATCACGCAGCGCGCCACGCGCCGCCAGTTCGCGGCGGCGCGCGCTTTTGCCGACCGGCTCGCGGCGCCGGTGGTCGCCATTCCGGGCAACCACGACATCCCGCTGTTCCAGCTGGCGGCACGCGTCTTCTCGCCCTACGGTCGCTACACAGAAGCCTTCGGCACCGACCTGGAGCCGGTGTTCGCCTGCGACGACTGGCTGGTGGTCACGGTCAACACGACGCGCTGGTACCGGCACGAGGACGGCGAGGTGTCGCCTGCGCAGGTCGAGCGCGTCGCGGCGCGGTTGGCGAACGCCACGCCCCGGCAGGTGCGCGTGGTCGTGACGCATCAGCCGGTGCTGGTGACGCGGCCCGAAGACCGCTCGAACCGCCTGCACGGGCGCGAAGCGGCGGTGGCGCGCTGGACGGCAGCGCGCGCCGACCTGATCGTCGGCGGCCACATCCACCTGCCTTTCGTGCGCCCGCTGGACGAGCACTTTCAAGGCTGTCCGCCCACGGCGTGGGCGGTGCAGGCCGGCACCGCGGTGTCGACGCGCGTGCGCTGGGACGCGCCGAATTCGGTGAACGTGCTGCGCACGGAATCGACCGACGACGGCGCGCAGCGTGTCTGCGTGGTCGAACGCTGGGACCATTCGGCGGCCGACAAAGCCTTCATGCCCGTTGACCTGTTACGGCTTCCGCTTGCCAGCCGCGCGGCGGGCCCTTAGGGTTGCGCCGCATGCCTCCTGCGGACACTCTTCTTCTTTCTTCTTCCCCCTTGATTCTTCTCGCACAACAGCTGGGCGAACACGCCCTGGCCTGGTTCGCGCTCGCGCTGGCCGTGTCGGTGCTCGGCGCCGGCCTCGCCTGCCGGATGCTGCAGCGGCGCCATCCTTTGCCTGACACCGGCGAGCCCGATGAATCGCGCCTGGCGCTCGGTTTGGGACTGGGCTTCGTGCTGATCCTTGCGGCGGCGGTGCTGGTCGCCTGGATCGCCTCGCACCTCGGCGACGGACGCACCATGGGCCGCGCCGACCAGGCGCTCGCCGACGCCATCGGCACCCACGTGCCGTGGGGCGCGCTCGTGAGCTTCAGCTGGCTCACGCACCTGGGCGATGCGCAATTGCTCGCGCCCGTGTGCGGGGTCATCGCGCTGCTGCTGTGGCGCAACGCGCACCGCGGGCTGGCACTGGGCTGGGTGATTGCGCTCGGCGGCATCGTGGTGCTGAACCCCGCGCTCAAGCACATCTTTGCGCGGGCCCGGCCGGTGCATGACCACGGACTGGCGCTGGAGACGAGCTTCAGCTTTCCCAGCGGCCACAGCGCGGGCGCGATCGTGAGCTACGGAATGCTGCTGTACCTGGCGCTGCGGCTGCTGCCGGCGCGCTGGCATGTACCGGCCGCCATGGCCACGGCGGCGGCCATCGTCACCATCGCCTGCAGCCGGGTCTTCCTGCAGGTGCACTTCGCGAGCGATGTCGCGGCCGGCCTGCTGACCGGCCTGGGCTGGCTGCTCGTGTGCGTGAGCAGCCTGGAATACGCGCGGCACCGCAAGCGCCGCACCGCGCGCTGACCGTCGATCAGTATTCCCAGAAGATGCGCTGAAGTTCCTTGGTGTTGTTGGTCTTCGTGAGAGCCACCATCGCCAGGATGCGCGCCTTCTGCGGGCGAAGGTCGTGCGCCACCACCCAGTCGTACTTGTCGTCGGGCTGCTCGGCGTTGCGGATCACGAAGCCGTCGGGCACGCGCGAACTGCGGATGACGATCACGCCATCGGTGCGCGCCTTCTGCAGGTTCGGCACGATGCGGTCGGCCACCGAGCCATTGCCCGTGCCGCCGTGGATCAGCGCCTTGGCGCCGCTCTTGGCGATCGCGTCGATGGCCACCGAGGACACGCCTTCGTAGCCCATGGCGATCTCGACCGGCGGCAGCGCGGTGATGGTGTCGATGTCGAATTCCGAGTTCATCGTGTGGCGCTTGACCGGCGCACGGAACCAGTAGTTCTTGCCCTCGACGATCATGCCCAGCGGACCCCACTGGCTGGAGAACGCGCTGGTCTTGATGTTGACGTTCTTGCTCACGTCGCGGCCGGTGTCGATGTTGTCGCCCATCGTCACGAGCACGCCCTTGCCCATCGCGTCCTTGCTGCCCGCCACGTTCACCGCGTCGTACAGGTTGAGCGCGCCGTCGGCCGACAGGGCCGTGCCCGGGCGCATCGAGCCGACCACCACGATCGGCTTGTTGGTGTGCACGGTGAGCGTCAGGAAGTAGGCGGTTTCTTCCAGCGTGTCGGTCCCGTGGGTGATGACGATGCCGTCGACGTCCGACTGCTTCGAGAGCGCCGAGACGCGCTTGGCGAGCGTCATCAGGTTGTCGTTGGTGAGGCTTTCGGAAGCCACCTGGAACACCTGCTCGCCGCGCACGTTGGCAACCTTGGCCAGCTCGGGCAGGCCGGCGATCAGCTTCTCGACGCCGACCTTGGCGGCCGCGTAGGTCGCGCTGTTGACGGCCGACGCGCCGGCGCCGGCGATGGTGCCGCCGGTCGCCAGGATCACCACGTTGGGCAGTGCCTGCTGGGCCTGCGCGAGCGCGCTGGCCGCGAGCAATGCGGCACCGGCCGCGAAGGCACGGAAATGGGTAGAAAAGTACATAGGGGTTCCTTGGTTTGAGGATGATTTCTGGAGGCGGCGAGGAAGATACATGAACCATGCCCGCGTGCAGGGCCGCTGCATGCCGGCATGGCATGCGGTCATGCGCCGGCCTTAGAGGGCCAGCAGCCAGCCAGCGACGGCCGCGAGCCCGACGACCCACACCGGCGACAAGCGCGCGTAGACCAGCAAGCCGAACGCCGCCAGCGCGAGGCCGAAATCGGCCTTCGAATGGATCGCGCTCGTCCACACCGGGTCGTAGAGCGCAGCCAACAGCACGCCGACAACCGCTGCGTTCACGCCCGCCATCGCGCGCTGGACGCCCTCACGCTGGCGCAGCGTCTCCCAGAACGGCAGCGCGCCCGCCACCAGCAGGAAGGCGGGCAGGAAGATGGCCAGCAGCAGCGCCACGCCACCCGCCCAGCCGCCGAACGGGCCCGGCATGGCGGCGCCGAGGAAGGCTGCGAAGGTGAACAAGGGCCCCGGCACGGCCTGGGCCGCGCCGTAGCCGGCCAGGAACACATCGTTCGAAACGAGGCCCGGAGGCACCACACTGGCCTGCAGCAGGGGCAGCACGATGTGGCCGCCGCCGAACACCAGCGCGCCCGATTGATAGAAGGAGGCGATGACGGACAGTGGCTGCCACTGTGTTGCCGCGGCCAGCATCGGCAGCGCGACGAGCAGCACGGCGAACAGGCCCAGCAGCGCGGCGCCCGTCGCCTTGCGCACGCCGTAGTCGCGGTGTTGCGCGGCAGGAAGGGGGCCCAGTTGCAGCGCCCATCGGCCGACCACGCCCCCGGCGACGATGGCGACGATCTGCCCTACAGCCGAAGGCACCGCGAGCACCAGCAGCGCCGCGACGATGGCCACGCCCGCGCGCAACCGGTCGGGGCACAGCGACTTCGCCATGCCCCACACCGCCTGCGCGACGACGGCCACCGCGACGACCTTCAACCCGTGCACCGCGCCCGATTGCGCCAAGGCCGACCAGTGCGTGACACCGGCCGCAAAGAGGATGAGCGCCACAGCGGAAGGCAGCGTGAACCCGAGCCACGCCGCCAGCGCCCCACCCCAGCCCGCGCGGCCGAGCCCCAACGCGATGCCGACCTGGCTGCTCGCGGGCCCGGGCAAGAACTGGCACAGCGCCACGAGGTCGGAATAGCTCTTGTCGTCGAGCCACTTGCGGCGTTCGACGAACTCCGCGCGGAAGTAGCCGAGGTGCGCCACCGGCCCGCCGAAGGAGGTCAGGCCGAGCGCGAGGAACGCGAGGAAGACTTCGAGCACCGGGCCTTTGGCTCGCAGGCTCGCGCCATCAACAGCGGGTGGCGCGGCAGGCTTGGGGCGGTGATAGTGCTTCACGGACGACGACTTCGAACGTGTATCCGCCGGTGCGATTCAGCGCCGCCCAGGCCGGAAGAAGACCGCGCCGAGCGCGACGATCGCGAGCGCCGCGATCCACAGCGGCCACAGGCCGAAAGGCGCGACCCAGCGCGCGAAGGGCGTGAGCCCGCGCCGGCCTTCGACTGGCGCCTCGAGCACGCCGCGCGTGAGGCGCGGCAGCTGGTGCGTGACGCGGCCCGCGGCGTCGATCACCACGGTCGCGCCGGTGTTGGTGGCGCGCACCATCGGCCGCGCGAACTCAAGCGCACGCATGCGCGAGATGGCCAGGTGCTGGTCGATGGCGACCGAGTCCCCGAACCAGGCGATGTTGCTGACGTTGAGCAGGATGGTCGGTGCGGTCGCCTCGTCGCGGAAGTTCGCGCCGATCTCGTCGCCGAACAAATCTTCGTAGCAGATGTTGGGCGCGATGCGCTGGCCCTGCCAGACGAACGGCGCCTGCGCGAGCCCGCCGCGCTCGAAGTCGCCAAGCGGGATGCTCATCATGCGGATGAACCAGCGAAAGCCCGGCGGAATGAACTCGCCGAAGGGCACGAGGTGGTGCTTGCTGTAGGCGTAGGGCTGCGTCGCGCCGGGCTGGAAGCCCAGCACGGCGTTGCGGTAGGTGCCCGGCCCGTCGCCGAGCGGCAGGCCGACGATGGCGGCCTGCTGCGTACCCGGCTGGCCGTAGCGTTGCTGGATGGCGTCGAGGTAGCCGGCGGGCAGCTGGCGCGGCAGCAGCGGCAGCGCGGTTTCGGGCGTGACCACGAGCTGGGCCTTGGCATCACGCAGCTGTTCGGCGTACCAGCGCAGCGCGGTTTCGATGCCGCCGCCCGGAATGAATTTCTCGTCCTGCGGGATGTTGCCCTGCAGCAGCGCAACCTGCAGCGTGCCGGCGGTGCCCTGCGCGCCGCGTGCATCGGCGGGCAGCGGCGAGACCAGGTTGGGCAGCACGAAGACCGCGGCGAGCAGCACCGCGGCCAGCGCCGTCGGCACCACGCCGCGCAGCGGCAGGCGCCGCGCGACCAGCGCCACGGCCAGTGCCGCCGCCGCGCCGATGCCGTACACGCCGACCCACGGCGCCAGCGCGGCCAGCGGGCCCTCAACGTGGGCATAGCCGCCCGCGCCCCAGGGAAAGCCGGTGAACCAGCTGCCGCGCACGAGTTCGGCCAGCGTCCACAGTGCCGCGAACACCAAGGCGCCCGCGATGCGCCCCGCCGGCCCGCGCACCACGAACCAGGCACAGGCCACGGCGTAGTAGAGCGCCAGCGCCGCGGCCAGCGCGAGCACGGCGATCACCGCCAGCGGCGCCGGTAGCCCGCCGTAGGTGTGCATCGAAATGAAGAGCCACCAGAAGCTGCCCGTGAGCCACGCGGTCGCGAACACCCAGCCGTGCAGGCCGGCGCGGCGCCAGCCCGCGCCCTGCGCGCGCAGGCCGTCGAGCAGCCAGACCAGCCCGGCCAGCGACAGCAACTGCAGCCACCACAACGGGCGGCCGTCGCCGGGCCACGCGATGGACAGGGCCTGCGCCACGCCCGCGAGGCCGAAGCCGAGCAGGCGCAGGAAACCGCTGGCAGCGGAAGAAGGGGAAGAAGAAGGCGAAACGCGGGCCGGGGCCGCTGCTGCGGGCGCCGGCATCAGTCGGCCGCGTCGCCGCCGCGCGCCGGCGACACCCGGAACCAGCGCACCGCGCCGCCCTTGGTGTGCAGCACGACGAAGTCGAAGCCGCCGATGGCGTGGTGCTCGCCGCGCTTGGGCACGTGGCCCATCTCGTGCGCGATGAGTCCGCCGATGGTGTCGAAGTCTTCGCTCAGCTGTTCTTCGTTGAAGACGATGCCGAAGGCCTCGGCCACGCGCTCGATGGGCGTGTCGCCCGAGACGCGGTAGGTGTGGTCGGCCAGGCCGAAGATGTCGCCCTCGTCTTCGGCGATGTCGAACTCGTCTTCGATCTCGCCGACGATCTGCTCGAGCACGTCTTCAATGGTGATGAGGCCGGCCACGCGGCCGAACTCGTCGATGACGATGGCCAAGTGGTTGCGGTTGCCGCGGAACTCGCGCAGCAGGTCGTTCAGGCCCTTGCTCTCGGGCACGAAGGTGGCTGGGCGCAGCAAGGCACGGATGTTCAGGCCCGGCGCGCGCTGCAGCTTGAGCAGGTCTTTCGCGAGCAGGATGCCGATGATGTTTTCTTTTTCGCCCTCGTAGACCGGGAAGCGCGAGTGCGCGGTCTGGATCACCGAGTGCAGCAACGCGTCGAAGGGCGCGTCGATGTTCACGAGGTCCATGCGCGGGGCGGCGACCATCACGTCGCCGGCCGTCATGTCGGCCATGCGCAGCACGCCTTCGAGCATCACGCGCGATTCGGCACCGATCACCTCGTTGTCCTCGGCGTCGGCGAGGGTTTCGATCAGCTCGTCGCGTGAATCGGGGCCGGGGTGGATGAATTCGGCGAGCTTCTGGAGAAAGCCACGCTTGTCTTCCCGTTCAACGGGAGCGCGTTCAGGGTGAGGGTCGGCCACTGCGGGAGGGCGAAGTTGAAGAAAGGCAAGGATAACGGATTGCGCATGACAGGCTCTACCGTCCGGCCGGCATAGGCCGGCCCTGCCCGCTCAAGGTGCGGATTTGCCGCGGGCTTCGCGCATTCCGCTGCGCACTTCCTGCACGCTCGCGAGGAAGGCCCAGAACTGCTTGGCGCGGCTCTTGAGCGCGAAATCGACGGCGGCGTAGTGCTCGAGCGCGATCTCGCTCATGCGGCTGTCGAAGGTGGCGGTGGGCAGCTGCAGATGCGCTTCCGACTCCGAGCCGCTGCGCACGACGGTGGCGCCGGCGTTGCGGGCGATCTTGAGCATGGCCGCGTTTTCGCTCAGCGCATGGATGAAGAGCATGCCTACGCCTTCGTTGCGCGCGGCCACCACGGCGCGCTCGAACAGGCGCGCGCCGTAGCCGCGGCCGCGGGCGTGCGCCGACACGGACACGCCGAACTCGGCGCAGTCGCTGTGCTCGTCGCCGGGCGCGTAGGCCACGTGCGCCATCGCGATCAGGTCGAGGCGGCGGTTGTAGATGCCGAACAGTTCGTCGCGGTCGAAGTCCAGGCCCTCGACGTAGCGCAAGACCTGCTCGTCGGCCGCGGCATAGCCGAAGCGCAGGTAGCGGTCGTGCGGTGTCAGGTCGAGCAGATGGCGCGCGATGCGCTCGCGTTCGCGCGGGCCGATCGAGCGGATCGGCACCATGACGGGCGGTGGCGCGCTGACGGCGCGCGGCTGCGCCTCAACCATCGGCGCCTTCAGGAAAGAGCCGAGGCCGAGAGACGCTTTGAGGAGGGTCTTGGCGGTAAGCATGGTTCGAATGTAAGGGTTTTCCCTTAATCACCAAGCCCATGGGGACACTTTCAGGACGCATTCGTGACTCGATACCAGAGTCCGTGGTCTTTCCGCAACCAATTTGTAGTTAAACGGGCACAGATGTTGTGGCTTTGACACGATCGAGCACAAAGCTGGTCTTGCAGTCTTGGACGCTGGGGTGCTTCAGCAGGGTGTCCATGATGAAGCGGCTGTAGTGCGCCATGTCGGCCACCACGACGCGCAGCAGGTAGTCCATGTCGCCGGTGAGCGCGGCGCACTCGACCACCTCGGGCCAGGTCTGCACGCTGGCGCGGAACAGGTCCATGGGGTTGCGCTTGTGGCTTTCGGTGTGCTTTTCGAGCCGCACGTTCAGGTAGGCCGTGAGGCCCAGGCCGACCGCTTCGGGCTGGACCAGGGCCACGTAGCGGTCGATGACCTTGTGCTCCTCGAGCCGCTTGACCCGCCGGAGCACGGCGCTGGGCGACAGGCTGACCTGCTCGGCGATCTGGTCGTAGGTGGCGCGGCCGTCTGCTTGCAGCATGCGCAGAATGAGTCGATCGATCTTGTCGAGTGCTTCCATTTCGCCATTTTTGCAGTTTTACTGCGTCATGGCCATCTATGGCGCCCAGAAACGCAGAAAACCTGAAAGCCTTCCGACCTACAGTGCAGCACGGCCCGAATCCGGACCTTGGTTTTCCTTTCTGCACAACTTTCCCCACTTTTCGGAGACAGCACCCATGAGCCACACCGACGCCCCCGCCTTCACGCCCTGGGAGAACCCGATGGGCACCGACGGTTTCGAATTCATCGAATACGCGGCACCCGATCCGGTCGCGATGGGCCAGGTGTTCGAGCGCATGGGCTTCGTGGCCATCGCCAAGCACCGCCACAAGAACGTGCTGCTGTACCGCCAGGGCACGATCAACTTCATCCTGAACGCCGAACCCGACTCGTTCGCCCAGCGTTTCGCGCGCGAACACGGCCCGAGCGTGTGCGCCATCGCCTTCCGCGTGCAGGACGCCAAGCAGGCCTACGAGCGCGCCACCGCGCTGGGCGCCTGGGGCTTTGCCGACAAGGCCGGCCCGGGCGAGCTGAACATTCCCGCCATCAAGGGCATCGGCGACAGCCTGATCTACCTGGTGGACCGCTGGCCGGGCAAGAACGGCGCGCAGCCGGGCGACATCGGCAACATCGGCTTCTACGACGTGGACTTCGAGGCGCTGCCGGGCGTGTCGTCGCAGGACGCACTCACGCGCAAGGGCAACGGCCTCACCTACATCGACCACCTGACGCACAACGTGTACCGCGGCCGCATGGACGTGTGGGCCAACTTCTACGAGAAGCTCTTCAACTTCCGCGAAGTGAAGTACTTCGACATCGAAGGCCAGGTGACGGGCGTGAAGAGCAAGGCCATGACCAGCCCCTGCGGCAAGATCCGCATCCCGATCAACGAAGAGGGCAAGGAACAGGCCGGCCAGATCCAGGAGTACCTGGACATGTACAAGGGCGAGGGCATCCAGCACATCGCCATGGGCTCGGACAACCTGTACGAGAGCGTCGACGCGCTGCGCGCCAACGGCGTGACGCTGCTGGACACCATCGACACGTACTACGAGCTGATCGACAAGCGCATTCCCGAGCACGGCGAAAGCGTGGCCGAGCTGAAGAAACGCAAGATCCTGATCGACGGCAAGAAGGACGCGTTGCTGCTGCAGATCTTCAGTGAGAACCAGCTGGGCCCGATCTTCTTCGAGTTCATCCAGCGCAAGGGCGATGACGGCTTCGGCAACGGCAACTTCAAGGCGCTGTTCGAGAGCATCGAGCTCGACCAGATGCGCCGCGGCGTGCTGAGCGCCGCAAAATAAGGCGCTTCACCACTGCCCTGGAGCCCGGCATGCGCCACGCCTCTTCTTCGACTGTCGTCACTTCCTTTGTCGCGGCAGCCGCCGCTGCGGTCGTGCTCTCGGGCTGCGCTTCGGCGCCGCCCGCGGCCGGCCCGGGTGCCTCGCACCTGGACACGGTGCAGAAGGCGGCGGTGCTGCGCATCTGCACGCCGGGCGACTACCGGCCCTTCAGCTTCCAGAAGGCCGACGCCTCGTTCGAAGGCATCGACGTCGACCTGATGGCGGGCTTCAGCGCCAGCCTCGGCGCGAAGCCCGAGTGGGTCAAGACGACCTGGGCCAACCTGCTGCCCGACCTGGCTGCAGGCAAGTGCGACATCGCCGTGGGCGGCGTGTCGGTGACCACCGACCGCCAGAAGCGCGCCTTCTTCAGCGCGCCGTACATGGTCAACGGCAAGACGCCGATCGCGCGGTGCGCCGACGTGGCCAAGTACCAGAGCGTGGCGGCCATCGACCAGCCGTCGACCCGCGTGATCTTCAATCCGGGCGGCAGCAACGAACGCTTCGCCCGCACCAATTTCAAGCAGGCCAAGCTCACGCTGCACGGCGAGAACGTCACGATCTTCGACGAGATCCTGGCCAACCGCGCCGACGTGTTCGTCACCGAATCGGCCGAGGCCATCACGCAGCAGAAGCTCAAGCCCGGACTGTGCGCGGTGAACCCCGACAAGCCGCTGCAGTACGGCGAGATGGCCTGGATGCTGCCGCGCGACGACGTGGCTTTCAAATCGTATGTCGACCAATGGCTGCACCTGCAGCAAGCCGGCGGCGACTTCCAGCGCGTGATGGACCGCTGGCTCAAATAACCCGAGAAACCGAACGCCCCATGGACACCCCCGCCGCCGTTGTCACTCCCGCCGTCTATGGCGCATCCGATCGCCCACCGCGCGGCGACTACTCGCGCGGCGGTTCTGTGCAGGCCGACTACACCTGCCCGCAGGACTGGGCCAGCTACACGGCGGCCGACCACGACACCTACAAGCGGCTGTACGAACGCCAGGCCGCGCAGCTGCCGGGCCTGGCCTGCGACGCCTTCATCAAAGCGCTGCCGCTGCTCGGCGTGAAGGACCGCATCCCACGCTTCGAGGAACTCAACGAGCGCCTGCATCGCGCCACCGGCTGGGAGATCGTGGCGGTGCCCGGGCTGATTCCCGAGCTGCCCTTCTTCACGCTGCTGGCGAACCGCAAGTTCCCGGTGACCGACTGGATCCGCAAGCCCGAAGAGTTCGACTACATCGTCGAGCCCGACGTGTTCCACGACCTGTTTGGCCACGTGCCGATGCTGTTCGACCCGACCTTCGCCGACTATGTGCAGCGTTACGGCCAGGGCGGCATGAAGGCGCACGAGCTGGGCGCCGGCGAGAAGCTGGCGCGCCTGTACTGGTACACGGTCGAGTTCGGCCTGATCCGCCAGCCCGAGGGCCTGCGCGCCTACGGCGCCGGCATCCTGAGCTCGGTCGGTGAGCTGCAGCACGCGGTGCGCAGCCCCGAGCCGCACCGCCTTCCGCTCGACCTGCTGCGCACCATGCGCACGCAATACAAGATCGACACCTACCAGGCCAACTACTTCGTGATCGAGAACTTCGCGCAGCTCTTCGATCTCACGGCACCCGACTTCACGCCGCTGTACCGCGCACTTGAAGTCGAGGCCGACATCCCGGCCGGCGTGCTGCTGCCGGGCGAATCGGGCAACGCCTGATCGCATCGCAATGACCCGAGCGCGCACGGCGGCTATCGCCTGCGCGACACCCGGCATGCGCCCCTAGGACAAGCCCGCTGGCGGGTGGGAGGCATTGGCTCCCACAATCCGCGCCAAAGGAGCTTGCATGCAGACATCCGCGCAACAGAACTACCCGGCCGGCGTGCCGCACGAGATTCACCCGGAGCAGTACCGCTCCCTGCCTCACATGTTCGACGAGGCTTTCGGCCGCTACAAGGACCGGCCGTTCTCGGTCTGCATGGAGCGGTGGATGTCGTACGGCGAGCTGGACACGCTCTCGAAGGCGATGGGTGCTTGGCTGCAGTCGCGGGGCCTCGAGCCCGGTGCGCGGGTGGCGATCATGCTGCCCAACGTACCGCAGTTCGCGGTCACGATGTGCGCTGTGCTGCGCGCAGGCTACACCTGCGTGAACGTCAATCCGCTGTACACGGCGCGCGAGCTGGAGCACCAGCTCAAGGACTCCGGCGCCACGGCCATCGTCATCCTCGAAAACTTTGCTGCCACGCTCGAGCAGGTGATCGAGCGCACGCCGATCAAGCACGTGGTGATGACCGCGATGGGCGACTTGCTCGGCGGGCTCTACGGCGCGTGGATCACGGTGGCCGTGCGTCACCTGGCCAAGATGGTGCCGCCCTACAAGCTGCCGTTGAGCGAAGGCCGCACGGTCACGCCGTTCAAACAGGCGATCGCCGAAGGCCGCGGGCGCACGCTCGGGCCCGACCAGAGCACGCTCGATTCCATCGCTTTCCTGCAGTACACGGGCGGCACCACCGGGCTGTCGAAGGGCGCAGTGCTGACCCATCGCAACATCGTGGCCGCCACGCTGCAGGCCGAAGCCTGGTTCACACCCGCGCTGTCGCGGGCCGGCGACCTGGCGAAGGTCAACAGCATCGCCGCGCTGCCGCTGTATCACATCTTCGCGCTGACGCTGTGCCTGCTGGTGATCCGCCAGGGCTCGCACATGACGCTGATTCCGAACCCGCGCGACTTCAACAAGTTCGTCGCGGTGCTGAAGAAGCGGCCCTTCCACATGCTGCCGGCGGTGAACACCTTGTTCAATGCGCTGCTGATGCACCCGGAGTTCAAGACGGTCGACTTCTCCACGCTGTTCGTGTCGCAGGCCGGCGGCATGGCCGCCTCCGAAGGCACGGCGCGCAAATGGGTCGAGGCCACCGGCTGCCCGATGATCGAAGGCTGGGGCATGAGCGAGACCTGCGCGATCGGCACCAACAACCCGGTGTCGAACACGAAGTTCACCGGCACCATCGGCCTCCCGTTGCCGAGCATTGAGATCGCGATCAAGGACGATGAAGGCCAATCGCTTCCGATCGGCCAGCCCGGCGAGCTCTGCATCAAGGGCCCGAACGTGATGACTGGCTACTACAACCAGCCCGCGGAAACGGCGGCGGCCTTCACGGCCGACGGCTTCATGCGCACCGGCGACATCGCCGTGATGCAGGAAGACGGCTACAGCCGGATCGTCGATCGCAAGAAGGACATGATTCTCGTGAGCGGTTTCAACGTGTTCCCCAATGAACTGGAGAACGTGATCTCGCTGTGCCCTGGGGTTGTCGAATGCGCGGCTGTCGGCGTGCCGGACGAAAAGCAAGGCGAAGCCATCAAGGTCTTCGTGGTCCGCAGGGACCCGACGCTGACGGAAGATGCCGTGCTCCAGTACTGCAACGGGCAGCTCACCGGCTACAAGCGGCCGAAGCACATCGAGTTCCGCGAGTCGCTGCCCAAAACCAACGTGGGGAAGATCCTGCGGCGCGAGCTGCGCACCAGCGCCGGTGCCTGACGGCGTGGGGCACGGGGAAGCCAGCGCCGGATTGCCTGCGAATGTCGTCGTGTTCGAGCGAGGCTGGCTGTCATCGAACAACATCCTGTTCGTCGGAGCCGAGGAAACGGCGCTGGTCGACACAGGATATGCCACGCATGCCGATCAGACGCTGGCTCTGATCGAGTCTGTTCTGGGAGAGCGTCCGCTCGATCGGGTGCTGAACACGCATCTGCACAGCGATCACTGCGGGGGGAACGCGGCATTGCAGCAGCGCTACCCGTCGGTGCGGACGGACATTCCGCCTGGAGAGGCGGCGCTGGTCAAGCGATGGGATGCAGAAGGCCTGAGTTTTCTTGCGACGGGGCAGAGTTGCCCGCGTTTTGGCTTCACCGGGTTGCTCGAGCCAGGCACTGAATGCCTGCTCGGGGGCCGCGCGTGGCAAGTGCATGGCGCTCCGGGCCATGATCCGCATTCGGTGATCCTGTTCGACCCGGCGTCGCGAACCCTGATTTCAGCGGATGCGCTCTGGGAAAACGGGTTTGGCATCGCCTTTCCTGAGCTGATGGGCGAGCCTTCGTTCGGAGATATCGCGGCAACGCTCGATTTGATCGAGAAGTTATCGCCTCGGCAGGTGATTCCAGGTCATGGTGGAGTCTTTGTCGACGTCGACCGTGTATTACAGACGGCGCGCCGGCGTTTAGCTGGCTTGCAACGAGACCCGATTAAGCACGCGCGTCATGCGATGAAGGTGCTGATGAAGTTCAAGCTGCTGGAGCTGCATGCGGTGTCGCACGCTGAGTGGGGAGCGTGGCTTGCTGGGACGCCGTATTTCGAGCGGATCCGGGCTCGATTCTTTACTGATGAGACGCTGGAGGCTCTGACGGGAGATCTGTTGGCAGAGCTGATTGCGGTTGGCGCGGCGCAATCCGATGCTTTGGGCGTTCGCAACGCCTGACTGGCGGTTGTTTGTCCCAATAAAAAAGCGCAATCTCTTTCGAGTTGGCGCTTTTTCTTTGTCTGTCTATTTGCTTGCTCGTGGTTTGCGAGTTCTTTGTCTTTGCTTCGCGCAAAGCAAAAAACCCCAGTCCTTGCTGACTGGGGATTACTGGGCTGTAAGAGCCTGACGATGACCTACTTTCACACGGGAACCCGCACTATCATCGGCGCTGAGTCGTTTCACTGTCCTGTTCGGGATGGGAAGGAGTGGTACCAACTCGCTATGGTCATCAGGCATAAAGGGTTGTCTGACTGATC
>NZ_CALRZC010000057.1:0-38775 GCF_943372545.1 Variovorax sp. YR752
ACCAGCGCCAGCGCCGCACCGCTGAACACCGCCGAGGGCGAACCATGGTCGAGCAGCGCACCGAACACCGGGGCGGCCAGCGCGAAGCCGAGGTCCAGCCCCGAGTACACCGTGCCGTACACGCGGCCGGTGGCGCCCGGTGGTGCGGCACGCTTGATCAGCATGTCGCGCGACGGCCCGGCCAGGCCTGTGCCGAAGCCGGCCAGCGCGGCCAGCGCCGCCGCCAGCATGCCCGGCAGGCTGGGCAGGCCGGCGAGGAACAACAGCAGCGCCGCGCCGAGCAGGCAGGCGCCGATGGTGCGCTCCAGCCGCTCGCCACGCGCTGCGAGGAAGCCACCGACCACCATGCCGGCAGCACCGCACAGCATGAACCCGGTGACGACGAAGGAGGTGATGGACAGCGGCAGGTCGTGCAGTTGCTGCAGCGCCGGCCCGGCGAAGCTCTGCATCGCCGACAGCGCACAGGTCGACCAGAAGAAGAACGAGAAGCACAGCCACACGGAAGGCAGGCGCAGGAAGGCCAGCGGATGCTCGACGGCCGCGCCCTGTGCCGCTGCCGACGCCTGATGCGGCCAGCTCACCGAGCGATCGTCGATCGCGCGCCGGTTCCACAGCAGCGTGGCGAGCACCAGCAGTGCCCAGACCGCCGCACCCGCTGCAGCCCAGCGCCAGGAGCCGGTGGCGGCGGTGATCGCGGTCATGAACACCGGCGCTGCGGCCCAGCCCAGGTTGCCGGAGATGCCGTGCACCGAGAAGGCGTGGCCGAGACGCGGCGTCGACACACGCTTGTTGAGGATGGTGAAGTCGACCGGATGGAACGGCGAGTTGCCCAGGCCCGACAAAGCCGCCGCCAGCAGCAGCCCGGCATAACCCTGCGCCGTCGCAGCCACCGTGGCGGCGAGCGCAAAGCAGGCCAGCGCCGCGAACAGCACCGGCCGCGCGCCGACGCGATCGACCAGGAAGCCGGCCAGCGCCTGGCCGATGCCGGAGATGACGAAGAAGGTGCTGACCAGCAGCCCGAGTTCGGAGTAGCTCAGCCCGAAGTCGTGGATGAACAGCGGGAACAGCGGCGGCAGCAGCATGTGGAAGAAGTGCGAGGTGCCGTGCGCCAGGCCGATCAGGGCGATGGTGCGGGCGTCGTCGCGCAGGGAGGCGGTGGCGGTGGTCATCGAGACGGCGGGAGTGCGATGCACGCACTCTAGGCGCCGGCACACCGTCGCAGTTACGATAGTGCGTCAATGTCTGTCGAGATCCTGCCAATGCCGTCCGCCAGCCGCCCACGCCGCACCAGCGTGCCGCCGATCGACCCGCTGGCCTATGCGCCCACGCCGGCGCGGCCGCTGCGCGCCAAGCTGCGCCGGCTGGCCGCGGCGACGCGCGTCGACCCGCACAGCCACCCATGGGCGCAGGTCGCGATGTCGGCCACCGGGGTGATCCGCATGAATGCCGGCGACGGCACCTACCTCGTGCCGCCGACGCGCGCGCTGTGGATTCCGCCGGGCGTCGAGCACGTCGTGACGGTGCTGGAGGACGCCGAGATCCGCACGCTCTACGTGCACCCGGCGGCGCGCTTCTTCGGCGACGCCGCCGAAACACCGTTCCAGCGCTGGACCGAGTGCCGCGTGCTCGAGGTCTCGCCCCTGCTGCGCGAACTGGTGGCGCACCTCGACACTGCAGCCGGAACGGGCCGGCCGGGCGGGCAGGATGAGCGCGAAGCCAGCCTGGCCGCGCTGATCCTCGACGAGCTGCGCCGCGCCGCGCCGGTGCGCCTGGGCGTCGACCTGCCGCGCGACAAGCGCCTGCGCCAGCTCTGCGAGGCGGTGCTCGACGAGCCGACCCGCTGGAACTCGCTGGCCGAGTGGGCGCAGCATGCCGACGCCAGCCCGCGCACGGTGGCGCGGCTGTTCCGCAGCGAGCTGGGCACGACCTTCCTGCAATGGCGCCAGCAGGTGCTGCTGGCCCACGCGCTGACGCTGTCGGCGCGCAAGCTGCCGATGGCCACCATCGCCGCCGAACTGGGCTACGCCAGCGCCAGCGCCTTCACCGCGATGGTCAAGCGCACGCTCGGAGCGCCGCCGACGCACTTCTTCGCCTGATCCACCCCATCCCTGGGGGGCGCCATTCACGCTTTGCAACACTTCTTCCATCTGCCGCGACAATGGCCGCTGGAGGCGCACGTAGGCTGGGCGTCGTCGTGACTGGCACGAACGCCAGCGCTGCCGCAGGGGAAAACATCATGCTCAAGTCGTTGTTCGGGGAACTCGGTCCCGCCGAGGATCCACGCCTGCGCGCCGCCACGGCGGACGAAACCGACGGTGGCTTCGCAGCCACCGCCATCCTGGAGAGCGTGGCCACCGAGGTGAACGAGCGCGGCCAGATGGTCGACCGCCATGTGCGCGACCTGGTCGTCACCGGTTCGCCCGCGGCGGCCATCCGCGAGCACTTCGCCGCCACGCGTGCCGATCTGGGCACCGCCACGCGCCAGATCACCCTGCTCGACCCGACCGGCGTGTGGGCCTCGGCGGTGATCAAGGCGCTGTCCGACGCTGGGGGCCAGCCGGTCGAGCGTCTGCACCTGCGCGAGCACACCACGCTGAAGACGCTCGCGGTGATCGAGCGCACCAGCCTCGTGCGCCGCCACGAGGAGAAGCTCAACCTCTACCACGCCGACGTGCGTGCGCCGGGCCACGACAACGCCGAGATCCCGGTGGCGCTGATGGAACACAGCCACCTGACCGCGGTGATCGTCGGCCCGATGCAGCCGCACGCGATCGACGCCCTGCTCGCCTCGCTCGCCGATGCCACGCAACTGCCGGCCTGGCGCTGCCCCAACCTGCTGTTCATGCTGCCGCCCAACGCGGTGTGGATCGCCAACAAGATCGCCGCGGTGCGCTGGCCGCAGCGCCTGCAGGTGCACGTGATCGACGAGCCGCTGATCAGCGCCTCGGCGGTGTGGAACGCGATGCTCGGCATCTGGAACCTGGTCAAGCTGCAGCCGGCCTGGGAAGCGAAGCCGGCCAGCCCCGAGTACGCATTCAAGGTGGCGGACCTGTCCGCACCGCCGCAGCCGATCAAGACGGTCGCGGCACCAGTGGCACGCCTGGGCCGCGCGGTGCTCGACCCGGCGCGCGCCCGCCAGGCGCTGGCCGACATGCTGCCGCTCGAGGGCATGCTCGGCTGCGCTGCGGTGGACGCGACCACCGGCCTGGTGCTCGCCCGCGAACTGCGCGAGGACCAGCCGGTGGACATGGACGTGATCGGCGCCGCCTGTGCGCAGATCCTGCGCGACCACCGCGCCTCGTCGACCGCGATGGGCCTGGGCGGCCCGGTCGAGGAGATCATGACCAGCACCGGTGCACGCCAGCAGGTGATGCGCGTGATCTCGCGCTACCCCGAGGTCTTCGTCGTCGCCCTGCTCGACCGCCAGCGCACCAACCTGCCGCTGGCGCGCTACAAGCTGATGGAGCTCGACAAGGCCTTGCTCTGAGGCGCGGCGGCGGCCACGGGAGTGGCCTAACATCGCCGCATGAGTCAAGTTCTCTACGACTACACGCAACAGGACGCCAGCGGCGCCAGCTGCGTCGCCCACGCCTGGGCCAAGGTGCCCGAGGCACTGACGCCCGACCAGCGCCGCGAATGGAAGGCCCGCGCCGCCGCCTTGCTGAAGCAGCACGGCGCCGTGCTGGTGGCGCACTACTACGTCGACGGCGACCTGCAGGACCTGGCGCTGGAGACCGGCGGCTGCGTCGCCGACTCGCTGGAGATGGCACGCTTCGGCCGTGACCATGCAGCGAAGACGCTGGTGGTGGCCGGCGTGCGGTTCATGGGCGAGTCGGCCAAGATCCTGTCGCCCGACAAGCGCGTGCTGATGCCCGACCTCGACGCGACCTGCTCGCTCGATCTGGGCTGCCCGCCCGACCAGTTCGCCGCCTTCTGCGACGCCCACCCGGACCGCACGGTGGTCGTCTACGCCAACACCAGCGCCGCGGTGAAGGCGCGCGCCGACTGGATGGTGACCAGCTCCTGCGCGCTGGCCATCGTCGAGCACCTCAAGGCGCGCGGCGAGAAGATCCTGTGGGCACCCGACCGCCACCTCGGCCGCTACATCCAGGAGCAGACCGGCGCCGACATGCTCACCTGGCACGGCGAGTGCATCGTGCACGACGAGTTCAAGGGCATCGAGCTCGACCTGTTTCGCAAGGAACACCCTGGCGCCAAGGTGCTGGTGCATCCCGAATCGCCGCAGAGCGTGGTTGCGCAGGCCGACGTGGTCGGCTCGACGACGCAGATCCTCAACGCGGTGCTCAACAGCGACGCAAAGACCTTCATCATTGCCACCGACAACGGCCTGATGCACCGCATCCGCCAGCTCGCGCCGGGCAAGACGCTGCTCGAGGCGCCGACCGCCGGCCGCAGCGCCACGTGCAAGAGCTGCGCGCACTGCCCCTGGATGGCGATGAACGCGCTGCAGGGCGTGGTGCAGGCACTGGAGAGCGGCAGCGGCGAGATCTTCGTCGACGAGCCGGTGCGCGCCAAGGCGCTGGGCTGCATCGAGCGCATGCTCGACTTCACCGCGAAGCACCCGGGCAGCATCACCAAGACGGGCCTGGTGAAGAACATCGGCGCCGCCTGAGCATGTTCGAACAGAACGAGACACTGGAGCAGGCGCGGGCGCGCAACATTCGCGACGCATTGGCCGAGGACATCGGCCGCGGCGACTGGACGGCGATGCTGGTGCCGGCCGCGCAGCGCGTGCGCTCGCGCGTGATCGTGCGCGAGGACGCCGTGCTGTGCGGCCGCGACTGGTTCGACGGCTGCGTGCGCACGCTGGACGCCGGCGCGCGCATCGACTGGCTGGCGCGCGAAGGCGATCGGGTCGCGGCCGGCGCCACGCTGTGCGAGATCGAGGCCAACGCACGCGCCCTGCTCTCCGCCGAGCGCCCCGCGCTGAACTTCCTGCAGCTGCTCTCGGCCACCGCGACGCTGACGCGAGCGCATGTCGATGCGATCGCCGGCGCCTCGCCCAACCCGCGCGGCTGCGCCATCCTCGACACGCGCAAGACCCTGCCCGGACTGCGCCAGGCGCAAAAGTACGCGGTGCGGATCGGTGGCGGGCGCAACCAGCGCCTCGCGCTGTGGCACGGCATCCTGATCAAGGAGAACCACATCGCCGCGGCTGGCGGCATCGCGCAGGTGCTGGCGCAGGCGCGCGCACTGAACGCCGGCGTGGAGATCCAGATCGAGGTCGAGACACTCGCCCAGCTCGCCGAGGCGCTGAAGCACGGCGCCACCAGCATCATGCTCGACAACTTCGAGCCCGAGGCGATGCGCGAGGCCGTGGCCATCAACGCCAGCCGCGCCGAGCTGGAGGTTTCCGGCGGGGTGCTGCTCGAGCAGTTGCGCGACATCGCCGCCACCGGCGTGGACCGCATCTCGATCGGCGCACTGACCAAGAACGTGCGCGCGGTCGATCTGTCGATGCGCGTGATCGAGCGGCTCTGACGAACCTGGCCATCGCCCGAACTGCGCCGCCACGACCGCGCTTTTCGGCCTTCCGCGAAGGCAGCACCAACGCACACTGGCCAGCACCGCCGAACCGCGAGGCCCTGCCATGAGCGCCGATTTCGAGACCATCTTCAACCACCACGAGCGCGCCGTGTTCGAGGCCGTCAAGGCCCAGTCGGCGCGCTTCCCGCACCTGGCCACGCCCGAACTGCTGGCCGACATCGCCTGCGTGGCGCTGAACAAGCTGCCGCCGCGCTACATCCGCCACGAGGTCGACTTCGCCTTCTACCTGACGGACAAGGAGCGCAGCGACAACGAACTGGCCATCGCCGCCGCGGTCGGCTTCGCCTTCGAGTTCGTGCAGGCGCGCAAGGCGATGCGCGCGCGGGCCTGAGCGGGAACGCAGCCGCCTTCAGTGCGCCGGCGCGGCCTCGCCGGCCTCCGGCGTGGTGATCTCGCCGGGAATCGACCGGCGTGCGAACAACGTGTACATCGTCGGCACGACGAAGATGGTCAGCAACGTGCCCAAGCTCATGCCGCCGACGATCACCCAGCCGATCTGCTGACGGCTCTCGGCGCCCGCGCCGCTGGCCAGCGCCAGCGGCAGGGCCCCCAGCACCATCGCCGCGGTGGTCATCAGGATCGGACGCAGGCGCAGCGCCGCTGCCTCGATCACCGCCGAGTTCAGATCGCGGCCCTGCTGGCGCAACTGGTTGCTGAACTCGACGATCAGGATGCCGTGCTTGGTGATCAGGCCGACCAGCGTGATCAGGCCGATCTGCGAATAGACGTTCAGCGTGCCGCCGGTCAGGTGCATGGCACCGAGCGCGCCGACCATCGACAGCGGCACCGCCAGCATGATCACGAACGGGTCGACGAAGCTCTCGAACTGCGCCGACAGCACCAGGAAGATAAACAGCAGCGCCAGCACGAACACCAGGCCGAGCGCGCCGCTGGACGAGCGGAACTCGCGCGACACGCCATTGAGTTCGGTCGAGTAGCCCGGCTTGAGCACGCTGGCGGCGGTCGTATCCATGAACTGCAGCGCGTCGCCCAGCGCATAGCCTGGCGCGAGGTTGGCGGTGATGGTCACCGAGCGGCGCTGGTTGAAGTGGTTCAGTTCGCGCGGGCTGACCGACTCGGTCACCTTGACCAGCGAGGCCAGCGGCACCATCGGTGCCGTGCCGGTGGCGTCGGCGCGGCCGCGAACGAACATGCGGTCGATGTCCTCCGGTGTGGTGCGTCCGCGGCTCTCGGTCTGCACGATCACGTCGTACTGCTCGGCATTGCGCTTGTAGCGCGTCACGTTGCGGCCGCCGAGCAGGGTTTCGATGGTGCGCGCGACCTGGTCGACGTCGATGCCGGCGTCGGCGGCGCGCTCGCGATCGACCTGGATGAACAGCTCCGGCTTGTTCAAGCGAAGATCGACGTCGGGCTGCACGATGCCGGGGTTCTTCGCCATCTCGGCGACCATCTGCTGCGCCACCTGCGACATGTTGGCGTAGCTGTCGGAGCTGACCAGCACGAAGTTGATCGGCCGCTCGCGGAAGCCCTGGCCGAGCGAAGGCGGCGTGACAGGGAAGGCGGTGACGCCGGGCAGCATCGCGAACTTAGGCTGCAGTTCGCGCGCCAGCTGCTGGGTGGAACGCTGGCGCTCGGTCCAGTCGACCGTGCGCAGGATGGCGATGCCCTGCGACACCGATGGGTTGCCGGTGACCACGAAGACCCGGTCGAACTCCGGGTAGGACATGCCGATGCGTTCGATCGCCTGCAGGTAGCGCTGCGTGTACTCGAGCGTCGAGCCGTCTGGCGCGTTGACCGAGGTGAAGATCACGCCGCGGTCCTCGACCGGGGCCAGTTCGCTGCGCGCGTTCTTGAACAGCACCCAGCTCGCCACACCCGAGGACAGCATGACCACGAGCACCAGCCAGCGGCGCAGCAGCACCCAGCGCAGGGCGCTCTCGTAGCGCTGGCCGATGCTCACCAGCACCGCCTCCATCAGCCGGTCGAAGCGGTTCGGCGCCGGCTCGTGGCGCAGCAGCTTGCTGCACATCATCGGCGTCAGCGTCAGCGCGACGAAGCCGGAGACGATCACCGCGCCGGCCAGCGTCAGCGCGAACTCGACGAACAGCCGCCCGGTGCGCCCGGGCGTGAAGGCCAGCGGCGCGAACACCGCGGCCAGCGTCATGGTCATCGCGACGACCGCGAAGCCGACTTCCTTGGCGCCCTTGAGCGCCGCCTGGAACGGCGTCAGGCCCTCCTCGACGTGGCGGAAGATGTTCTCCAGCACGACGATCGCGTCGTCGACCACCAGGCCGATGGCCAGCACCAGGGCGAGCAGCGTCAGCGTGTTGATGGTGAAACCGGCCACCGCCATCAGCGCGAAGGCCCCGATCAGGCTGACCGGAATCGTGACCAGCGGGATGATCGAAGCGCGCAGCGTGCGCAGGAACAGGAACACCACCAGCGCGACCAGCAGCACCGCCTCGGCGATGGTGGTGTAGACCGACTTGATCGAGCGGTCGATGAACACCGAGTTGTCGTTGGCCTGCTGCACACGCACGCCGGCAGGCAGGTCCTGCTGGATCTTCGGGATCACGTCGCGCACGCCGGCCGCCACCTCGAGCGGGTTGGCGGTGGCCTGGCGGATCACGCCCATCGACACCGCGGGCACGCCGTTCAGGCGCACCGCCGAGCGTTCGCTCGCGGCCGCCTGCTCGATGCGCGCGACGTCGCGCAGCCGCACCACGTAGCCACTGGCACTCTTCAGCGCGATCTCGCCGAACTGCGCCGGCGTGCTCAGGTCGGTCTGCGCGGTGACGCTGAACTCGCGCTGCTGGCTCTCGATGCGCCCGGCCGGCACCTCGAGGTTCTGCTTGCGCAGTGCATCCTCGACGTCCTGCACCGTCAGCCGGAAGGCGGCGAGCTTGTCCGGGTCGATCCAGATGCGCATCGAGAACTGCCGGTCGCCGTTGATGTTGACGTCGGCCACGCCGGGCACGGTCTGCAGCCGCGGCTTGACGATGCGGGTGATCAGATCGGTGATCTCCAGCGGCGAGAGCGACTCGCTGCTGAAGGCCAGCCAGACGGTCGGCGTGGCATCGGCCTCGACCTTGGAGATCACCGGCTCGTCGATCGCGTCGGGCAGGCGCGCACGCACGCGCGAGACGCGGTCGCGCACGTCTGCCGCGGCATCTTCCGGGCTCTTGCTGAGCTTGAAGCGGGCGGTGATCTGGCTCTGCTCGGAGCGTGACACCGAGGTGATGATGTCGATGCCCTCGATGCCGGAGATCGAGTCCTCCAGCGGCTTGGTGACCTGCGCCTCGATGACCTCGGAGGACGCGCCGGTCAGCACCGTCCTGACATTGACCACCGGCTCGTCGATGCGCGGGTACTCGCGCACCTGCAGGCCCTGGAACGACACCGCGCCGACCAGCACCAGCAGCAGCGACATGACCGTCGCGAAGACGGGCCGGCGGATCGAGGTCTCGGACAGCTTCATCGCAAGGCCCCCTCAGACCGCCGAGCGCACGCCCGAAGCGGCCCGTGCCGGCGTGGCGGGCGTGGCCGGCGCTGCGCCGCCGACCTCCACGACGCGCAGCGGCAGGCCATCACCGCGCATCAGCCGCGCCTGGCCGGCCGTGACGACAAGGTCGCCGACGGCGACGCCTTCGAGGATCTCGACGCGCCCCGGCAGGCGAACGCCCAGCCGCGCCTCGATGCGCTGCGACACCGGGCCCGCCGGGCCGTCGACCACCTTGACCAGGTACTGTCGGCCGCCCTGCGGCACCAGAGCCTCCTCCGGAACGACCACCGCCCGCTCGCGCACCGCGAACACCGTGCGCGCCCGCGCGAACATGCCTGCCTTCAGTTCGCCCTGAGGATTGGGCAGGCGGGCCCGCACGAGCAGCGAACGCCCGTTGGCGTCGACCTGCGAGTCGACCGCATCGATGCGCCCGCTGAAGCTGCGCCCCGGCAGCGCATCGACCTGCACCTCGACGGGCTGCCCCGGCTTCAGGCGAGCGAGGTAGCGCTCGGGCAGTCGGAAGTCGACCGACATCGACGAGGCGTCCTCGATGTTGACGAGGTCGGCGCCGTCCTTGACGTAGTCGCCCAGGTTGACCGTGGCGATGCCGGCCACGCCGTCGAAGGGCGAGACGATGCGCATGCGCTCGAGCTGCGCCTGGGCGAGCGCAACCTGCGCCTCGGCGACCTCGAGCGAGGCCGCGCTCTGGTCGACCGCGCTGGCGCTGACGAAGTTCTGCGCCTGCAGCTCGCGGTTGCGCTGCAGGTTGGTGCGGGCGATGCTGGCCTGCGCCTGGGCCTGCTGAAGCTGTGCGCGCTGCAGCGTGTCGTCGAGCTGGACGAGCAACTGGCCGCGCTTGACGCGCTGGCCATCGCCGAAGCCGATGCGGGCGACCCGGCCGCTCACCTCGGGACGCAGCATCACACCCTGGCGCGAGCGCATCGAGCCGACCGATTGCGCGTCGTCCTCGATGCGCGCGGCGCTGGCGCGTGCCACCTCGACGGCGAACGGCCCGCCGCTGGCGCCCGAGGTCGTGGCAGGCCCCGACGCGGCACCCGGCGCGGCCAGCGACGCCGCAGGCGTCGCGTTGTCGCGGTGCTGGAACCACCACGCCGCCACACTGGCGGCGGCGATGCCGACCACGGCGATGACCGTATGGAACGTCTTCACGCGGCTGCCTTCGTTGCTGTGATTGTTCTGCCCGGACTGTAGCCCTCGGCGTCTGGGCCCACAGCCTGATCAACCATCACTTCTGCGTCTCGACGCCCCGGTTGGCCAGCGCGTCGGCGCGCTCGTTGCCTGGCTCGCCGGAATGCCCCTTCACCCAGCGCCACTCGACGTGGTGCAGCTGGCGCAGCGCATCGAGGCGCTGCCACAGATCGGCGTTCTTCACCGGCTTCTTGTCGGCCGTCTTCCAGCCGCGCTGCTTCCAGCCGTGGATCCACTCGGTGATGCCCTTGCGCACGTACTCGCTGTCGGTGTGCACCGTCACGTCGCAGGTGCGCTTGAGTGATGCCAGAGCCTCGATCACCGCAGTCAGTTCCATGCGGTTATTCGTTGTCATCAACTCGCCGCCGAACAGCTCCTTCTCGTGCTCGCCGGTGGCCAGCCAGGCCCCCCAGCCGCCCTTGCCCGGGTTGCCCTTGCAGGCGCCATCGGTGTAGATGATCACGTGCGGGCGCTTGAGCGCCGGCGTCGACACAGTCATGCAACTTCTTTCTCGCGCTCGCGGCGCTTGTGGGTGGCGATCACGGCCGCCGCCTTGCTGCGCTGGCGCTGGTCGCGCACCAGGCCGACCAGTCGCATGCCGCGCACGCGCTTGACGGCGACGACGAAGTAGGCCGCGCCGAACACCGGCCACCAGCGTTCGCCGGAGCCGTCCATCCAGTCGCAGCGCTGCAGCCAGCGTTCCGACACCACCGGCAGGCGGTAGCAGCCGAAACGCCCCGACTCGACCTCGAAGCTGAGCAGTTGCAGCCAGTCGCGCAGGCGCCGGTAGCCGAGGAACTCGCCGCCGTCGGGCAGGAACAGCGGCTTGTTCTTGCCCAGTCCCACGCCCAGGCGCATGCGACCCAGCCGCTGGCGCAACCCCCACAGGCTGGCCGGGTTGAAGCCGACCACCACCACGCGGCCCTCGGGGCGCAGCACGCGTTCGACCTCGCGCAGGGTCTGGTGCGGGTCGCGCGCCAGCTCGAGCGTGTGCGGCAGCACGACGAGGTCGAGGCTGGCGCTGTCGAAGGGCAAGGCGTCGAAGTCGAGTTGCAGCGCCACGGCAGCGCGCGGCAGCGCTTCGGCGGCATCCAGGCCCGGCGTGCCGTCGGTGGCCACCCAGCGATGCGGCATGCGGTTGTTGCGCAGCGCGTCGAGCTCGGGCAGCCCGAGCTGCAGGGCATGGAAACCGAACAGGTCGGCGACGGCCGCATCGAGGTGGTGTTGCTCCCACGCGAGCAGGTATCGCCCTGCCGGCGTCGCGAGCCAGGAGGCCAAACCTATAATTCGCTCGCCTTGCGCCATGAATCTGATTGCCCTGCCCGCCTTCACCGACAACTACATCTGGATGCTGCACGACGGCGCGAACGCCGTGGTCGTCGACCCAGGTGAGGCAGCGCCGGTGCGGGCTGCGCTCGACGCGCTGCATCTGGCGCTGGCGGCGATTCTAGTGACGCACCACCACGGCGACCATGTCGGCGGCGTGGATGCCCTGCGCGATCGCCTGCACGGCCCGGTCTACGGGCCGCGCCGCGAGGACATTCCCTCGCCGTATGTGCCGCTCGGCGACGCTGAGCACATCGAGGTGCTCGGCCTGCCGTTCACGGTCATCGACGTGCCCGGCCACACCGCCGGCCACATCGCCTACTTTCACGCGGGTGGGAGCGATCAGGCGCCGATCCTCTTCTGCGGCGACACGCTGTTCTCCGGTGGTTGCGGCCGACTGTTCGAGGGCACGCCCGAGCAGATGCACGCTTCGCTGTCGCGCCTGGCGGCCCTGCCCGGCGACACGCGGGTGTGCTGCGCCCACGAGTACACGCTGTCCAACCTGAAGTTCGCGCGGGCGGTCGAGCCGGGCAACGAGGCACTGACGCGCTACAGCGCGCAGTGCGAGGCGCTGCGCGCCGGTGGGCAGCCGACGCTGCCCTCGCGCATCGGCGTCGAGCGCGAGATCAACCCTTTCCTGCGCTGCGATGCCCCCGAGGTGGTGGGCGCCGCGGTCGCGCAGGGTGCGAGCGGCGAGCAGGCCCCTGCGGTGTTCGCCGCGCTGCGTCGCTGGAAGAACGACTTCCGATGAATCGATTTCCCCAGGCGACCGGGTTCGCCGCGCTCTGGCTGGCGCTGTCGGTGCTGGCCGGCTGCGCCACCACGGCGGTCGACCCTGCCGCCGCGCCGGCCGAGCCCGCCACAGTGGTCGAGCCGGCGCAATCGACCACGCCACCCTCACCGCCGGCCACCGAGCCGGCGCAGCCAGCAGAACCGGAGTCGCCGGCGCCCACACCGCCGGCCGTCGACCCGCTGCGCCCCGAGCAGCGCCTCGACCTCGACGACCGCTCCGCGCAGCTCGATCTCTGGCAGCGCGTGCGGGACGGTTTCGTGCTGACCGACCTCGACGGGCCGCTGGTGCGCGACCGCGAACGCTGGTACGCGACGCGACCCGACTACGTGCAGCGCATGACCGAGCGCGGCAGCCGCTACCTGTTCCACATCGTCGAGGAGGTCGAGAAGCGCGGCATGCCGACCGAACTCGCGCTGCTGCCCTTCATCGAGAGCGCCTTCAACCCGCAGGCGATGTCCTCGGCCAAGGCCTCGGGCATGTGGCAGTTCATGCCGGCCACCGGGCGCCACTTCGAACTGCGACAGAACGTCTTCCGCGACGACCGTCGCAGCGTGCTCGACTCGACACGCGCCGCGCTCGACTACCTGCAGCGCCTGCACGACATGTTCGACGACTGGCATCTCGCGCTGGCCGCCTACAACTGGGGCGAAGGCAACGTGCAGCGTGCGATCGCGAAGAACCGCCGTGCCGGCAAGGCGACAGACTACGAGAGCCTGCGCATGCCCGACGAGACGCGCTGGTACGTGCCCAAGCTGCAGGCGGTGAAGAACATCGTCGCGCGGCCGGCCGACTTCGGCCTCGAGCTGCCAGTGCTGGCCAACCACCCGTACTTCCTCGCCGTCGGCATCGAGCGCGACATCGACGTCGAGCTGGCCGCCAGCCTGGCGCAGCTGTCACTGGACGAGTTCCGCGCGCTCAACCCGCAGATGAACCGGCCGGTGATCCTGGCCGCCGGCACGCCGCAGGTGCTGCTGCCCTACGACAACGCCAACCACTTCGTGCGTGCGCTGCCGCAGCACCGCGGCCCGCTGGCCAGTTGGACGGCCTGGGTGGCGCCGAAGACGCTGAAGCCGGCCGAGGCAGCCGATCTGGTCGGCATGGAAGAAGCCGAGCTGCGCGACGTCAACGACATTCCGCCGCGCATGCTGGTGCGGGCCGGTTCGACGCTGCTGGTGCCGCGCAGCCCGCACCGCCAGGCCGACGTGCCCGAGCACCTGGCCGACAACGCCATGATGGCGCTGGCACCCGAAGGCCGGGCGATGCGCCGCGTGGCGCTGAAGGCCGGCAAGCGCGAGAGCGTGGCCAGTGTGGCGAAGCGTTACCGCGTCAGCGCTTCGCAGGTGGCGCAGTGGAACGGCGTCAGCCCGGGCGCACGCTTCCGGCCCGGTCAGTCCATCGTCGTCTACGTGGCGCAGAAGGCACCGCGCAGTGCCAAGGCGTCGACCAAGGTGGTGCGCAAGTCGGCCGCGGCCAAGACCGTCGTGCACAAGCCGGCGCGCAAGAGCGGCAGCGCCGCCACCAAGACCGCCAAGCGCGCGAAGAAGCGCTGACAGGCTGCGGCGCTCAGCGCCGGTCGCTCAGCGCATGGGCGATGGTGCCCAGGTCGACGTACTCCAGCTCGCTGCCGATCGGCACGCCGCGCGCCAACCGTGTGGCCTTCAAGCCGCGCGACTTGAGCGCCTCGGCCAGCACGTGGGCCGTCGCCTCGCCCTCGGCGGTGAAGCTGGTGGCGATGATCACTTCCTCGGTGGCACCGTCGGTGGCGCGGCGCAGCAGCTCGGCCACGCCGATCTCGCGCGTGCCCACGCCGTCCAGCGGGCTGATGCGCCCCATCAGCACGAAGTACAGGCCGCGGTAGCTGCCGGTGCGCTCCAGCGCCGCCTGGTCGGCTGGCGTCTCGACGACGCACAGCAACCGGGTGTCGCGCTGCGGATCGAGGCAGATGTCGCACACCGGCGCCTCGGTGAAGGTGTGGCAGCGCTCGCAGTGGCGCACGCTCACGCAGGCCGACTGCAGCGCCGTGGCCAGGCGCTGGGCGCCGTCGCGGTCGTGCTGCAGCAGGTGGAAGGCCAGGCGCTGCGCCGACTTCACGCCGATGCCGGGCAGGCGGCGCAGCGCGTCGATCAGCGCGTCGAGAGATGAACCGGGCACGAAATGCTCAGAACGGGAACTTCATCCCGGGCGGCATCGGCATGCCCGCCGTCAGCTTGCCCATCTTCTCCTGGCTGACTTCCTCGGCGCGGCGGATCGCGTCGTTGAAGGCCGCGGCCACCAGGTCTTCGAGCATGTCCTTGTCGTCGGCGAGCAGGCTCGGGTCGATGGCGACGCGCTTGACGTCGTGCTTGCAGGTCATCGTGACCTTCACCAGGCCGGCGCCGGACAGGCCCTCGACCTCGATCAGCGCCAGCTCCTCCTGCGCCTTCTTCAGGTTGTCCTGCATCGCCTGGGCCTGCTTCATCAGGCCGGCCAGCTGGTTCTTCATCATCGTGGATGCTCCTTGGGAATCAATGCGGCTTCACCGATCCGGGCACGATGCGCGCCGTCGTGTACTGCGCCATCAGGGCCCGCACCAGCGGGTCGTCGTGGATGATCTGCTCGGCCTCGGCCTGGCGGCGGGCGCGCTCGGCGGCATCGCGCCGCGCCGGCGAATCCTCGGCGACACCGGCTTCGACCCGCAGCTGCACCGGCTGGCCGAGCGCCCCCGCCAGCGCCGCCTGCAGCTTGTCGACGTTGGCGGTGCTGCGCAGCATCTCGCGCTCGACACGCAGCGTCCAGCACGCCGGCGAAGCCGCCTCGTCGATCGCGGTGCACTGCGACTGCAGCGCCAGCTCGCGCACCAGCGCGCCAATGGCACCGCTCTCGCACAGCGCACGCACCTGCGCCGCCCAGCGGTCGCCCAGCGGCGTGGTGACCAGGCGCGGGGCGTCGGCGCGCGGCATCGGCTCGGGCACGGCCCGCGCGGCCGGCGCGGCCTCGGGCTCGGGCTCGGCGCCGTCGAACTCGTCCGGCGCGTCGACCCAGGGTGGCGGCTCGGGCGAATTCGCCACCACCGGCTGGCTGGACCGCGGCACGATCGCTCGCGCCGCGGGCGCTTGCGCCTGGCGCGCCGCGGGCACCCGCAGTGCCGGTGCGGGAGTGACGACGGCCGGCTGGGCCGCCGCGGGCGCGCGCGACACCGGTGCGGCGGAAGGCGCGGCACGCGGTGCCGGCCGCTCGGCAGCGCCCGATCCGGCCGGCCGGAACGCCAGCATGCGCAGCAGCACCATCACCAGGCCGCTGTACTCGTCCGGCGCCAGCGCCAGTTCGGCGCGGCCATGCACGACGATGCTGTAGAGCAGCTGCGTCTCGTCCGCCGGCAGCGCGGCGGCGAGCCGCTCGATGGCCGATGTGTCGGGATCGTTCGCATCCAGTGCCCCGGGCACGGCCTGCTGCACTGCCATCTGCTGCAGCAGCGCGGCCATCTCCTCCAGCGTGCCGGTGGCCGACAGGCCGAGCGCACGCAGCCCGTCGACCGAGGCCACCACCGCCTTGCCATCGCCGGCGGCGAGCACCTCGACCAGCCGCACCGCGTGGCCGCGGTCGACCGCGCCGAGCATCTGCCGCACACCGGCCTCGGCCAGCGCACCGGCGCCGAAGGCAATCGCCTGGTCGGTCAGCGACAGCGCGTCGCGCATCGAGCCGCGCGCTGCACGGGCCAGCAGGCGCAATGCGCCGGGATCGGCAGCGATGCCTTCTTCGGCCAGCACGGTGGCCAGGTGCTCCTGCACCGTCTGCGGCGCCATCGGCCGCAGGTTGAACTGCAGGCAGCGCGACAGCACCGTCGGCGGCACCTTCTGCGGGTCGGTCGTGGCCAGCACGAACTTGAGGTAGTCCGGCGGCTCCTCCAGCGTCTTGAGCATCGCGTTGAACGCGGTGTTCGAGAGCATGTGCACTTCGTCGATCATGTAGACCTTGAAGCGCCCAAGCACCGGCTTGTAGACGGCCTGGTCGAGCAGCTGCGAGATCTCCTCGACACCGCGGTTGGAGGCAGCGTCGAGCTCGACATAGTCGACGAAGCGGCCGGCGTCGATGTCGCGGCAGGCATCGCACACGCCACAGGGCTGCGCGGTGATGCCGCCCGAGCCGTCTGCACCGGTGCAGTTCAGCGACTTGGCCAGGATGCGCGAGACGGTCGTCTTGCCGACGCCGCGCGTGCCGGTGAACAGGTAGGCGTGGTGCAGCCTTTGCTGCGTCAGGGCGTTGGACAGCGCCTGCACGACGTGCTCCTGCCCGACCATCGCCTCGAAGCTGCGTGGACGGTACTTGCGGGCGAGCACCAGGTAACTCATGCGGCTCATTCTACGGGGCGCCTCCGCGCCGTTCGCGCGCGGCTCGCCGCGAGCCGCTGGCCGATAATCGCGCCCCATGACCGACGCCGCCCGCCCCGATTCCTCCACCGCCGCCGGCGGGACGCTCAGCTACGAACAGGCCGGCGTCAACTACGACCTGATCGACCCGCTGAAGGTGGCCGCGCAGCGCGCCGCCGCAGCCACCGCAGGCAACCTCGCAGTGCACGGCTTCAGCGAGATTGCTGCCTCGCGCGGCGAGTCGGCCTACGTGGTCGACGTCGGGCCCTTCTACCTGGCCAGCATCGTGGAGTGCCTCGGCTCGAAGGCGCTGGTCGCCGACGAGATGAAGGCACTGACCGGCCGCAGCTTCTACGACTCGATCGCACAGGACACGATCGCGATGGCGATCAACGACCTGATCACCGTCGGCGCCACGCCGCTGGTGGTGCAGGCCTACTGGGCCGCCGGCGGCTCCGACTGGTTCGGAGACGCGCAGCGTGCGCAGGCGCTGGTGGCCGGCTGGAAGCAGGCCTGCGACACCTGCGGCGTGGCCTGGGGCGGCGGCGAGACACCGGCGCTGGCCGGCATCGTCGAAGCCGGCCGCATCGATCTCGCGGCGAGTTGCACCGGCATCGTCAATCCGAAGTCGCGCCTGTCGGTCGGCGACAAGCTCGCCGCCGGCGATGCGATCGTGCTGCTCGCCTCCAGCGGCATCCATGCCAACGGCCTGAGCCTGGCGCGCAAGCTGGTCGAGCGGCTGCCGCAGGGTTACCTCACCGAGGTGGCGCCGGGCCTGAGCTACGGCGAGGCGCTTCTCGCGCCGACGCTGCTCTACTCACCGGTCACCGAAGCGCTCGCCCGCGCCGGCATCGTGCCGCACTACAGCGCCAACATCACCGGGCATGGCTGGCGCAAGCTGCTGCGCCACCCGTCGACCTTCACCTACCGCATCCACGCCGTGCCGCCGGTGCCGCCGGTGCTGAAGTTCATTCAGCAGCAGGCGCAGCAGGACGACCAGGAGGCCTACGGCACGCTGAACATGGGCGCGGGCTTCGCGCTGTTCGTCGCCGCCGACGAGGCGCAGCGCTGCGTCGAGATCGCCCAGGCGCAGGGCATCGCCGCGATGGTCGCCGGCCACATCGAAGCCGGGCCGAAGCGGCTGGTCGTCGAGCCGCTGGGAATCGAGTGGGGCGACGACGCGCTGCAGCTGCGCTGAGTCCCAGCCGCTTTCATGGAACTACCCGTCCGCGAAGGATGTGCCTCTCGCGGCCCTGGGTGGTCGTTGCGATTTCAGTTCATGCCACCGCTGGCGCGCGGCGGGTGGTCCGGGTGTGCGCTCTCCGGCCCACGCTCGCGGGCGGCCACCGAGGCCTGCACAGCTGATCTCGTCAACACCGCGTCTTCACCTCACCGCCAGGGCGACCGCGAATGGGGCCTGCGCTCGCACACCCGAACCACCCACCCCGACCGGCACCGAGGTCTTCATCGACACGCCCCACGAGCGCAGCGGCAGGGCGGTGGTTGGGCCTGGGGGCGCAGGTCCCATTCGCGGCCGCCCTGGCGGGGGCATGTGGAGAGGGTGTTGATGAGGTTGGGGCTGCCGTGCTCGGTGGTCGCCCGCGAGCGTGGGCCGGAGAACACGGGCCTGGCCACGGCGCTGCCTCTCCGATCTCGGCATGAGCAAATCTCCAGCGACCGCGCAGGGCCGCAAGAGGATGGCAACTGCCTGTGCCTTCGTTGATCCGTGTGAAGTCCACATGAGCGGTCTGCCAACGAAAGCCAGCGCGACCCTCGCCTACAATGCACCTCGACGGGCCTCCCCGCATGGGAGCGCGCCCAACCGGGTCAGGTGGGGAACCAAGCAGCCCTAAGCGTTGCAACCAGTGCCGGGGGTAAGGCTCGTCACCCCTCCAGAGCCGCCTTGGCTCAATTCGCTTGCTTGAAGGCCATCACGGCCTGGTTGCGCAAGGTGCGCAGCAGCGACAGTTCCTTCTCACCCAGTTCGATCCCGCCCGGCGCCGCCTTGTCGGCGTAGATCAGCGCGAAGGGCGCGCCCTTGATCATCAGCGGCAGCAGCAGGAAGGCCGGCGCGCGCACGCCGCTGCGGTACCAGGCCGGCAGGCGCGCCTCGATGTTGGCCACGGTGGCATCGCTGATCAGCGTGTCTGCGCCCTTGGCGCAGACCGCGGCGAACAGGTCGGTGCCGCCCTTGAGCGGCACCTTGAACTGCGCCGCGACCGCCTCCACACCCTCGCCCAGGCCGAAACGGCCGGTCAGCGTCTCGGTCTTGGCATCGCGCAGACAGAACACGATGCGGCGGAAACCCAGCGCGCGGAACATGGTCTCGAGGATCATGCGCAGCACTTCGTTGAGTTTGAAGCTGTCGACCATCGAGTTGGTGATGTCGGCGATGCCGGCGGCCAGAACATCGGCAGCGTTCTCGCGCACCGGTTCGGCCTTCGGCGCCTCGACACGAGTGGCCTCGAAGGCCGCCACGGTCGCCTGCAGGCTGTGCGGCGTCAGCGAGTCGGCATCCGCCGCGCTCTTCGGCGGGTCGACCACGATGGTGGCCAGCAAGCGCCGCGCCGGCGAGCCCGAAGCCACCTGCAGGTTCATCGCCTGCGCGGCCTGCGCCAGGCGCTGCCGCGCCTGCTCGGTGGCCGCCTGGATGTCGCGCACCGTCAGGCCGATGCCGCGCGCATGGCGCTCGGCCACGCCGGCCAGCCGTGCCGTCGGGTCGCCCTCGGTGCGCAGCATGGTGTCGGTCAGTTCGTTGGCGGCCAGCGCCAGCCAGCGCAGCCGCTCGCCGGGCTTGTCCGGCACCCGCGCCGGCGGCTCGCCTTCGGGGCGCCGCATGCAGCGCTGCAGGTTGTCGGGCAGGCCCCAGTTCTTCGCGATGCCCAGGCCCAGGTCCTCGAAGCTCAGGCCGAGCACGCTGATCGACGCCGCCGTCTCGGCCTGCACGATCGCCGCGTGCGAGGCAGCATCACGCTGACCGGTGGCGACGATGCTGCGGATCTGCCCCGCTTCCTCGGGAAAGTAGTACTCGGTGAGCAGCCGGCCGAGGTTCTGGAACATCGCGCCGATGAAGGCCTCCTCGCCGTCGCGCGGGACGCGGCAGAGTTCACCGGCCAGCGAGCCGGCCATCAGCGCGCGCAGGAACTCTTCCTTGAGCTGGTTGGCGTGGCCCTTGTCCTGCATGTGCTCGAGCAGCACCAGGCTCAGCGCCATGTTGCGGATGCCGGCGAAACCGACCAGCGCGACCGCGCGCGACACCGTGCTGATGCTGCCGCCGCCGGCATGCGAGTAGTGCGCGGTGTTGACCAGGCGCAGCAGCTTGTTGGTCAGCGCCACGTCCTTGAGGATCTCGTTGGACAGGCTGGCCAGGCTCTCGTGCTCGGAGGTGGCGATGCGCTGGATGCGTGCCACCGAGTCGGACAGCGCCGGGAAGTCGCTCTTGTGGCGCATGCGCCGCAGCAGGAACTCCAGCGTGCCGCTGTTGCCGGAGGCCGCCTCCGCCTCGCCGGAGCGCGGCGTCATCCACTGGCGCAGACCATCGGCGAAGGCCGCGGCGTCGGCGAAGCGCTGCGCCGGGTCGCGGGCGATCGCGCGGCGCAGGGCTGCGCGCAGGCTGTCGTCGACGGTCGAGGGCAACTCGGCCGGCAGCGCCAGGTCCTGCTGGGCGATGCGCTGCATCGCCCGGTATGGGTCGCGGTCCTTGACCAGCGCCTGGCCGGCGAGCATTTCCACCAGCACCAGGCCGGCGGCGAACACGTCCATCGCCGGCTTCGGCGCCGCGCCCTGCGTGGCCTCGGGCGACATGTAGTTCGGCGTGCCGACGATCAGCCCCTGCCCAGCCGGGCGCTGGCCCTCCTGCAGCCGCGCGGCGATGCCGAAGTCCATCACCCGCGCACGGCCGTTACCGTCGACGAGGATGTTCGAAGGCTTCAGGTCGCGGTGCACCACCCCGGCGGCGTGCGCGGTCTGCAGCGCGTCGAGCACGCCCAGCATCAGCGCCAGCGCCTCGTGCGGCGGCAGGCTGCCGCGCGCACGCAGGTGCTCGGCGAGCGTGCGCCCGGGCACATACTCGAAGACGAGATACGGCCGCCCGTCCTGCACGTCGGCCTCGAACACCGGGACGATGTTCGGGTGCGTCAGGCGGCTGACGCTGCGCGCCTCCTGCAGCCAGTGGGTGATGTCCTGCGGGTCGACGTCGGCGCCGGCGGTGATGACCTTGATGGCGACCTCGCGCTCCAGGCGCGGGTCGAAGCCGAGCCAGACGCTGGCCTGCGCGCCCTTGCCGATCACCCGGCGCAGTTCGAAGCGGCCGAGCCGGCCGGCGGGTGCGGCAGCGAGCACGGCGCTCAAGCGGTACCGCCGGCCATCTGCGTCGCGGTGTCGGAGCCACCCTCACCGCCCGGGGTGACGGTGCGCGGCATGGCCGCGGCGGCGACGCCGCTGTTGAGCGACGCGCGCGCGCCCTGCAGCGCTTCCTGCAGTTCCTTCGGGCTCAGCTCCAGCACGCGCGCATAGCGCTGCGCGACATGCGCCAGCGCCGGGCCGATGCGCGGCGTGGGCAGGCGTGTCATCGCATCGACCGCTTCGTTGGCCGCGCTGGCAGCGGCACGCAGCATGTCGGCATCGCTGTCCGGATGGCGCACCGGCTTGTTGACCGGCAATCGGCGGATCATGTGCTGCACCTCGTCGCCGAGGCCCCAATGGCGCGCCACGGCGGCGCCGATCGATTCGATGTCGGCGCCGAGCACCGCGTACGCGGCGGACTCCTCGCTCATGCCCGGATGCTCTGCTCCCCCCGGCTGCGCCGGCGGCACCGGCTGCATCAGCTGGCGGATCTGCTCCGACTCTTCGGGGAAGTGGTACTGCACCAGCAGCCGGCCGAGGTTCTGCAGCGCCGCCACCAGGTAAACGACCTCCGGATCGTAGCCCGGCGGGCGCAGCGCTTGCGCAGCATGCCCGCACAGGCGAACGACGTTCATCAGCCGCGCCATCGTCGCGGCGGCTTCCTCGGTCATCGGCCCGGGCCAGTGGCGCAGCGAATTGGCAGCCGTGCGCACGCCGTCGACGCCGAGCAGCGCCAGCGCGCGGCGCAGCGTCAGCACCGGGCCGCTGCCGGCCATCTGCGTGCCGCGCACCTGCGCCGAGTTGACGGTGCGCAGCAGCTCGAAGCTCAGTGCCAGGTCCTGCAGCAGCTGCTCGGCGATCTCGTCGGTGCGCTGGGTGTCGGTGAACGACAACCGCGCGATGCGCCGCGAGATGCCCGGCAGCGCCGGCAGATGGCCGACGCTGCGCAGCCGGTCGATCAGCAGCGCGATCGGATCGCCCTGCCCCTGGGCCTCGACCTCGCGCCAGCCCTCCAGCGCGCGCAGCAAGGTGCGGGCGCTGTGATAGCGCTGCCGTTCCTGCGTGGCGGTGCAGCGGTTGGCGATGGCGCGCAGGCCTTCGGGCACCGGCTGCGGCGTCGACCACGGCAGGCGCACCAGGTCGCGGCCTTGCGGCGCCATGCGCGCGATCACCGCGGCAACGTCGGCCTCGTCGAGCACCGGCGCGCCGGACAGCAGTTGATGGAGCAGCACGCCGAACGCCAGCACGTCG
Source organism: Variovorax sp. YR752 (assembly GCF_943372545.1). Taxonomy (NCBI): domain Bacteria; kingdom Pseudomonadati; phylum Pseudomonadota; class Betaproteobacteria; order Burkholderiales; family Comamonadaceae; genus Variovorax; species Variovorax sp. YR752. The sequence continues at coordinate 22,301 of NZ_CALRZC010000057.1, forward strand.
CGCTGCGCGCCGTCGCGTTGAGCGCGCAAGGCGCCGGCGTCCAGCGGCATGCCGCGCTCGCTCGCAGCGCCTTCCGCCGCGGCAGGAGCGGCCAGGTCGAGCGCCGCCAGCGCGGCCACGCGCGCCTGCCCCTGCGGGCTGACCAGCACGGTGTGCAGCTGGATGTCGCCATGCACGACGCCCGAGTCGTGGGCGAAGGCCAGCCCCTGCAGCGCCTGGCACAGCAGCGCCACCACGTCCATCGGCGCCGGCCGCGGCTGCGCCGCCAGCCATTCGCCCAGCGTGACGCCGAGCGTGCGGTCGCAGGCCACGTAGGGCCAATGGTCCTGCACGCCGACCTCGACGACATGCGCCAGGTTCGGGTGGTTCAGCCGCGCGGCCTGCTTCATTTCGCGCACGCGCGCCTCGAGCGCGGCGGCATCGGCCGGCTGCACGCGCGGCAGCGTCAGCATCACCTCCTGGCCCAGGCGCGGGTCGAAGGCGAGCCAGGCCATCGTGCCCTGGCTCTTGCCGAGCAACTGGCGCAGCTCGAAGCGGCCGAACGCGCGTGTCGGACTGGATCTGGCGGCAGCAGTGGCGGGCGTGGCAGGCGTGGCCATCGGGCGTAGCGGGTGACGTCAGGTGATTGGAAGCGACGCCACCGGCCCCCGAAGCGATGATCAGCGGTCCGAAACCCGGCCAATCGTGCGCTTCGCCACGCCGAGCGCCGATTCGCGCGGCCGAAGCTGGTGCGACGGCGGTTCAGGCCGACTCGACCAGCCGCCCGTCACCGGCGATGAAGGCGCTGCGCACACGGGCGCCGGGCTGCGCCTGCATCACCGCGGCGCGGTAGGCGGCCAGCTGCTCGTGGTACGCGCCGAGTTCCTCGGGGCGGTGCTGCAGCTTGTAGTCGAGCACCCACCAGGTGTCGGTACCGTCTTCGTCGAGGCGGACGAGGCGGTCGATGCGCAGCACCGTGCCGTCCAGCGCCACCGGCACCTCGTTGCCGGCCCAGCGCAGCGCCGCCGCATCGAAGAAGCGCGCACACGCCGGGCTGGCCAGGATGCGCCCGGCAATGCGGCCGACCTCCTCGGCCACGGTGCCGAACTCGGCCGCCGCCGCACCGGCCAGCGCCGCCAGTTCGCCGCCGTTACCGCTGTGCCATTCGAGCACGCGATGCACCGCCCGGCCGAGGCGCGAGGCGGCGCTCTCCTCCTGCGGCGGCACGGGCTCGGCCTGCGGCGGCGGTGTCCAGCGTGGCAGCTCGAGCACCTGCGGCAGCGGCTCGGCACGAGCGATGGCGTCCGCCTCCTCGTGCAGCGGCCAGGGTGACGCGAGTGCCTCGACACGCTGCCACCAGCTGGCCGGTGCGCTCTGCCGCGGCCGCGGCTGCGTGGCGCTGAAGACGAGCCGGCGCCGCGCGCGTGTCATCGACACGTACAGCGCGTTGAGCTCCTCGCGGCGGCGCGAGCGCTGCTCCGCGGCGAGCGTATCGGCCAACTCGGCCGGCGCCCGGCTCTCGCTGTAGACGAAGGCGCAGCGCCGCGGCGCGTCGGCCTGCACCGGCCAGTCGACCAGCAGCGAGGCCATCTCGGGTCGGGCCGGCTCGGGGTCGGCGTCCATCACGAAGACGACGTCGGCCTCCAGCCCCTTCGCCCCGTGGACCGTGAGCAGGCGCACCGCGCCGCCGAGGTCGGGCACCGGCACGGTGATCGTGCGTCGCCTGAGCGCACGCACGAAGCCGTAGGGCGTGGCGTAGCGGCCGCCGTCGAGTTCGAGCGCCTGGGCCAGCAGCGCGTCGACGGTGGCCAGCGCGGTCGCGCGCTGCGCCGCCGGCACACGCGTGGCAAGCCGCTCACGCAACGCGCCCTCGGCGACGATGCGGTCGAGCAGATCGTGTGGCGGCAGCTCACGCGCCGCTTGCTGCCAGGCCGGCAGCAGGCGGCGGGCGCGCTGCAGGGCCGGGCCGGCGCCGTCGAAGTCCAGCAGCGCCCGCCACCAGTCGCCATCGGGGGCGGAGCGCTGCGCGAGCTGCAGCAGATCGTCGTCGCCAGCGTCGAACAGCGGGCTGCGCAGTGCGCGCGCCAGCGACAGGCGGTGCTGCGGCGAGACCAGGGCGTCGATCATCGCCACCAGGTCCTGCGCCTCGGTGGACTCGATCAGCGAGGCCTCATCGACCGCCACGTGCGGCACGTGGCAGCGCTTGAGCGCTTCGGCGAGCAGGCGCAGCGGCGCGCGCTTGCGGCACAGCACCATCACCTGCGCCGGGTCGATGCCAGCGTCGATCTGGGCGCGGATCGCCTGCGCCACGCGTCGCGCCTCCTCGGCACGACGCTCCTCTTCGGGCTCGTGGCGCGGCTGGGTGAGGCTGTCACGCCAGACGGGCGGCTCGGTGCCCGCCGCCGCGCCGCGAGCTGCATCCGGCGGCCGCGGCACGCGCGGCAGCATCCACAGTGCAGGCGCGCCGTGGTCGGCCGACTCGGTGGTGTGCGCCCGGTAGCCGTCGATCTCGCCGGCCGATTGCGCCTGCTCGAACACGGCGTTGAGCGCCGCCAGCACGGCTGGCTCGTTGCGCCGCGTGTGGTCGCACTCGAGCACACAGCCGCCGAGCGCCTCGACGACGAACTCGCGCACCGCGCCAAAGACACGCGGCTCGGCCCGTCGGAAACGGTAGATGCTCTGCTTCGGGTCGCCGACGACGAACAGCGCCGGCGCACGCTGGCCGCTGGCGCCGCCGCCGGCGCCGGCATAGGCCGCCAGCCAGGCGTGCAGCGCGTGCCACTGCAGCGGGCTGGTGTCCTGGAACTCGTCGATCAGCACGTGGCGGATGCGCGCGTCGAGCCGCTCCTGCACCCAGCCGGCCAGCGTGGCGTCGCGCAGCAGCGCCAGCGCGCCGTGCTCGAGGTCGTTCATGTCGAGCAGGCCGCGCTCGCGCTTGAAGCCCGCGTAGCTGACCAGCAGCACACGCGACAAGCGCACCATGCGGGCGTGCTCGAGGTGGCACTCGTGCTGGTACTGGCGCGCGGCGAGGGTCTCCAGCGCGCGCTGGGTGGCGGCCAGGCCTTCCACGTCGCCGAGCTTGCGCGGATCGTCCTTCTGCGTGAACAGAGCCGCCCACACGGCTTCGAAGCGCGGGGCGTCGGCCGCGAGGTCGAGCGCCTGCAGCAGTTCGGCCGATGCATCGACCGCCTTCTTGCCACCGCGCGACAGCGCCCCGGCCAGCCGCACCAGATCGTCGCGCCACGCCGCCGTGCCCAGCTCGGCGCGCGGCTCGGGCGAACCCTCGGGCACCGCCGGCGCCACGCTGCCTTCCAGGGTGCCCTCACGGTCGGCCAGTTCGAGCTCGACACGCTTGGCGAGAACCGCATCGAACCACTTCGCCGCCTGGCTGCGGCCACGCGCAGCGATCAGCGCCTCGAAGTCGCCACGCCGCGGTTCGTCGCCGAGCAGCGCGGCGTGGAAGCGCCGCAGGATCTCGCTGCGGTGGTCGTCCAGCTCCTGCAGCAGTTCGCCGTCGGGGTCGATGCCGATCTCGTCGAGCAGTTCGTAGGGCGCGGCCTTCAGCAGCTGAGCGAACCAGGCGTGGAAGGTGCGCACCTCGACCGCGCGCCCGGCGTCGAGCAGGCGGCGCTGCAGGCCGCCCAGCGCACCGGCGAGCTGCACGGCCTGGGCCTCGGGCACGCCGCGGGCGCGCAGTTGCGCGATGCGTCCGGCCGCGTCCATCGCCGGGTCGGCGAACTCGCGCAGCCACTGGTCGAGCCGCTCGCGCATCTCGCCGGCGGCCTTGCGCGTGAAGGTGATGGCGAGGATCTCCTGCGGCTGGGCGCCGTCGAGCAGCGCGCGCACGATACGCGACACCAGCATCCAGGTCTTGCCCGCGCCGGCGCAGGCCTCCACGACGACGCTGCGCCGCGGGTCGCAGGCCAGCGCGTAGAAGGCCTCGCGCGAGACCTCGGCGCCGTCGGCCCGGTACGCGGGCGTCACGCTGGCGCTCCGTCGGGCCAGTGGTCGCGCCGGCACAGGCCGCGGGCCTCGCAGTAGTCGCAGGTGCTGCCTTCGCCCAGCGCCGGCAGTGGCGCGCCCGCGCGCAGCCGTGCCATCTCGGCACCGAGTTCTCGCACCAGCACCACGGCCGAGTCCTTCACGTTGGGATGTTCCAGCTCGCCGATGCCGTCGCCGCTGTCGAGCAGCACGTAGCTCGCCTGCAGCGGCGCGTCCGCCTCCGGCGCGAGCAGCGCGGCGTAGAAGGCGAGCTGGGTGTCCTCGAAGGGCTGCCTGACTCGCTCCTTCAGCGTGTCGGCAGCGCTGGTCTTGTAGTCGATCAGCTGCAGTGCGCTGCCGTGGCCGACGCGGTCGATCCGATCGATACGCCCTTGCAGCTCGATGCCAGCGAGCGCCTCGGGCTGGATGCTGCAGTCGCGCTCGCCGGCCAGCCACTGCGCGCCGGCGGCATCGCGGCGATGCAGCCAGTCGAGGTAGCGCGGCACGAGGCGCGCGAACGAGGCGGCAAAGGGCAGGAACTGGTCGTCCGGCAGCGCCATCTCCTGGCGCAGTTCGCTGGCAACCGCCTGCAGCCGGGCGGATTCGTCCGCGATGGACCCGGGCGCCTCGCGCTGCATGTGGAAACGCATCAGCACGGCGTGCAGCCAGGTGCCGTAGTCGCGCTTCTCGAGCTCGGCCTCCAGTTCGTCGTCTTCGCGCAGGCCGAGCACGTGGCGCGCGAAGAAGCGGTAGGGGCAATCGCGCAGCGCCTCGACGGCGCTGGCGGACAGGCGTGTGGGCAAGTGCACAGCCGCCACCGGCATGGGGCGCGCGACGGGCTGTGCGCGCGAGGCGCGGGCCTCGCGAGGATCGGGCGGGCTGGCCAGCGCACGGCCCCGGTCGGCCAGATCGAGCGCGAGCCGCTGCAGCAGCGGGCTGTCCGCCAGCGGCTCGCCACCGGCGTCGACATGCCGGCGCAGGAAGCTCACGCGCGGCTGGGTCAGCACCTGCACCAGGGCGAGCGATTCGCGCTGCAGCCGGTCGGCACGGTTCGGCAGGCCGAGCGCCGCCAGTTCTGCGTCCGACAGCAGCGGGTGAGAAGCAGGCGCAGCACCCAGGTGGCGCTCGTCCGCACCCGGGCACACCACGGCCGCGAAGGGGCGCAGCATCGCCCGCGCCAGCGGCGTGACCACGACACGCGCCTGCTCGGCGGCAGGCCCCTGGGGCATGAAGGTCTCGCCCTCGAGCACGGCATCGACCCAGCTCACGAAGTCGTCGAAGCGCAGCACCGATTGGCGCGTCACGTCCTGCCAGACGGCACCGGCGGTACGCCCCGGCAGCCAGCGCAGAGCCTGCAGCACTGCCTGCCCGGCACGGTCGGCGGCCAGCGCGTCCCACGCCCCGCTGACCTGCAGAACCTCACGCAGACGATCGAGCCATTCGTTCACGCCGAGCCGCGGTGCGCGCAGCCGTGCCAGCCCGGCCATCACCGCATCACGCAGCGCGGCCGGCTCGCCGTCGAGCGGCAACACGGCGATGCGGTCGATCCGCGCCACGGCCAACCGCCGGCAGCGCCGCTCCAGCTCGCGCAGCACGGCACCGGTGGGGTCGAGTCCGGGCCACGGCGGCAGCGTCTTCAGCCAGTCGAACAGTGCGTCGCTGCCGGCGCGCGGTGCCGCAGCACGCAGCAGCGCCATCACCTGCGCGCCGGCGCGCGTGGTGGACAAGGTCCAGCCGTTCTCGTCGGCCAGCGGCACCTGGGCGTGCTCCAGCAGCGCGCGCACCCGGCGCACCAGCTGGCGATCCAGCCCGATGAGCGCCACCGGCCACTCGTTGCGGCCCAGGTGCTGCAGCACGGTGGCCACCGTGCGCTGGGCCTCGTCCTCGAAGCCGTCGCAGCGGACGAGCGCCGGCGCGGCGGCCACTGCGGCTACACGCAGCGCGGCGGCATCGGCATCGACGATCAGTGCCGGCACGTCGCCGGCCGCGTTGACCAGGGACTCGACGAGCGCATCGGCACCACCGGCCTGCAGCACGACCCACGCAGCCGGGTGCATCTCGAACAGGCGATCGGTCTGCGGCGCGTCGCATTGCGCCGCCCACTCCAGCGCCACACGGGCCAGCCAGCGCTGCTGCGCGCCCGGCCCGCCCATGGGAGACAGCAGCGCGCGGGCCGCCGCCCAGTGAGCCGGGCGCTGCGCAGGCGCCAATGCGAACGCGGCGCGGGCGAGTGCCTGGGCGGTCTGCACGACGGCCGCCACGGTGCGGTCGAAACGCCGCGGGTCGTCGCGCGCCCAGGCGGCCCCGTTGGCCTGCGTGCGCAGCAGCCGGGCAGCGCCGAGTCGATCGGCCGCCGTGTCGAAGCTCAGTTGCTGCGCCTGCACCACTGGCGCCGGGCCCAGCGATACCGCCAGTGTCTGGGTGGTCTCGATGCGCGGCTGCCAGCCGCCGGCTCGCGCGAAGGCCAGTCTGGCCAACGGCAGCAACTGCGTAAAGGGCAGCAGCAGCACGACGTCGCGCAGCGGCACGGACTCGGCTGCAGCCCAGCGTTCGACCTGGCACGCCAATGCCCGCCACGGGCCTTCAGGGCCGATTTCGAGAGGGATGCGCGCTATCGCGGCCATAGAGGGAACGGCGGCCTCACGCCCGGCGACGGGCGGGTCTTTGTGTCAGAATCATTGTGCCTTGCCGCCCCGGCTCGCGTGGCGTTTGCCGAAGGACCCTTCAATGAGCAGCGAACTGATCAAACACACCTCCGACGCCTCTTTCGAGAGCGACGTCCTGCAGTCCGACACGCCCGTGCTGGTCGACTACTGGGCCGAATGGTGCGGCCCCTGCAAGATGATCGCCCCCATCCTCGACGAAGTGTCGAAGGACTACGGCGGTCGCCTGCGCATCGTGAAGATGAACGTCGACGAGAACACCGCCACGCCGGCCAAGTACGGCATCCGCGGCATCCCGACGCTGATGCTGTTCAAGGGTGGCGAGCTCGCCGCCACCAAGGTCGGCGCCTTGCCGAAAGCCCAATTGACGGCCTTCCTCGACGGTCATCTATAATTTCCTGAATCGCAGCAAGGGCCGGCTCCACGAGTTGCCGGCCCGCGTCGCAGGAAATCCAGCCACCACGCACGGGGGCACGCGTACCGAACGACGGGCGCGTCCTCCAGCCCGAACGGGCGTCGCGTGGGTTCGGCCCCCACCCCAGCGTTCCGCATTCCCAGACGCAGGCCCAGGCCGCCGGACATGAAGGCGGGCTCGGGCGGTGGGCCGAGACTCCGGTCGTTCGCCCTTGGCGCGGCGCTCGACACATCACCCCAGGGTGTTCACCCATGCATCTTTCCGAACTGAAAGCGCTCCACGTCTCCGAGCTCATCAAGATGGGCGAAGGACTCGAGATCGAGAACGTCGCCCGCATGCGCAAGCAGGAGCTGATGTTCGCGATCATGAAGAAGCGCGCCAAGGGCGGCGAGCAGGTCTTCGGCGATGGCGTGCTCGAAGTGCTGCCCGACGGCTTCGGCTTCCTGCGCTCGCCGGACGCGAGCTACATGGCGTCGACCGACGACATCTACCTCAGCCCGAGCCAGATCCGCCGCTTCAACCTGCACACCGGCGACGCCGTCGAAGGTGAAGTCAGGGTTCCGAAGGACGGCGAGCGCTACTTCGCGCTCGTCAAGGTCGACCGTGTCAACGGCCTGACCCCGGAGGAGAGCAAGCACAAGATCATGTTCGAGAACTTGACGCCGCTGTTCCCCAAGGAACAGTTCAAGCTCGAACGCGAGATCAAGTCGGAAGAGAACATCACCGGGCGCATCATCGACCTGATCGCACCGATCGGCAAAGGCCAGCGTGCCCTGCTCGTCGCGCAGCCGAAGACCGGCAAGACGGTGATGATGCAGCACATCGCGCACGCGATCGTCGCGAACCACCCCGATGTCTACCTGATCGTGCTGCTCGTCGACGAGCGGCCCGAGGAGGTGACCGAGATGGTGCGCACGGTGCGCGGTGAGGTCATCAGCTCGACCTTCGACGAGCCTGCGGCACGCCACGTGCAGGTGGCCGAGATGGTGATCGAGCGCGCCAAGCGCCTGGTCGAACTGAAGAAGGACGTGGTGATCCTGCTCGACTCGATCACCCGCCTGGCCCGCGCCTACAACAACGTGCTGCCCTCCTCGGGTAAGGTGCTGACCGGCGGGGTCGACGCCAACGCGCTGCAGCGCCCGAAGCGCTTCTTCGGCGCGGCCCGCAATGTCGAGGAAGGCGGCTCGTTGACCATCATCGGCACCGCGCTGATCGACACCGGCAGCCGCATGGACGAGGTGATCTATGAGGAGTTCAAGGGCACCGGCAACTGCGAGATCCACCTCGATCGACGCATGGCCGAGAAGCGTGTCTACCCCTCGATCCTGATCAACAAGTCGGGCACGCGCCGCGAGGAGTTGCTGCTCAAGCCGGAAATCCTGCAGAAGACCTGGATCCTGCGCAAGCTGCTCTACAACATGGACGAGATCGAGGCGATGGAGTTCATCCTCGACAAGATGAAGCAGTCCAAGAACAACCTCGACTTCTTCGACATGATGCGTCGAGGCGGCTAGGTTATACTCCGCGGTTTTCCAGCGTCGGAAAGTGCGTCGAAAGGTTCGGCGTGGCTCCCGAGATCACAGCGCAAAGGCAAGTCATGAAAGAAGGCATTCACCCCAGCTACCGCGACGTCTGCTTCGTGGACCTGTCCAACGGCTTCAAGTTCGTCACGCGTTCGACCGTGCAGACGAAGGAAACCACCAAGATGGACGACGGCCGCGAACTGCCGCTGGTGAAGCTGGAAACCACCAGCGAATCGCACCCGTTCTACACCGGCACGCAGAAGAGCGTGGACTCGCTGGGCGGCCGTGTCGAGAAGTTCCGCAACAAGTTCGCGCACCTGAAGAAGTGATCCTCGTCACGGACTTCGGTACAAAGGCAGCTTCGGCTGCCTTTTTGTTGTCTGCGGCGAACTTGCTGCATGATTCGCTGCCCCGGAAACCCGAGATCCGTTGAACTCCCCGAACCCTGCGCTCGTCACCCAGCGCGCCGCACAGCGGCTGCCGCGTGTGGCCCTGCTGCTGTTCTGCGCGGCCTACGTGCTGCCCGGGCTGTTCGGTCGCGACCCCTGGAAGAACGCCGACCTCAGCGCCTTCGGCCACATGGCCGCGATCGCCAGCGGGCGTGCCGGGTGGCTGTCGCCCGCCCTGGCCGGACTGCCCGCCGACGGCGCCCTGGTGCCCTACTGGCTGGGGGCCGCCTTCATCCGCTTGTTCGGCCCCTGGATCGACCCGGCGCTGGCCGCGCGCATCCCGTTCGCGCTGCTGCTGGTGATGGTGCTGGTGATGACCTGGTACGCCACCTACCACCTGGCGCGCACGGAAGCCGCGCAGCCGCTGGCCTTCGCCTTCGGCGGCGAGGCGAACTCCATCGACTACGCACGCGCCATCGCCGACGGCGCGGTGCTGGCGGTGATGGCGACGCTGGGCCTGCTGCAGCTCGGCCATGAGACCACACCGGAACTGGTGCAGCTCGCCGGTGCCTCGCTGTTCCTCTATGCGCTGGCAGCCGGCCCGTACCGCAAGGGCCGCTCGCGCGCGGCGGCACTGATCGCGCTGCCCGTGATGGCCTCCAGCGGCGCGCCGGCCATCGCCGTCGCGCTGGCCGTGGTTGGCACGGCAATCTGCGCACGCTCGACCTACGCCCAGGTGCGCACCACGTCTTGGTGGGTCGTCGGCGCCGGCCTGATCGCCGTGGCTCTGGGCACGGCGCTCGGTGCCTGGGGCTGGCGGGTGGCCGACGTGGCTTCGCTTCATCCGCTGAGCACGCTGCGGCTGCTGGCGTGGTTCACCTGGCCGGCGTGGCCGCTGGCGCTGTGGACGCTGTGGCGCTGGCACTCCCACCTGCTGCACCGACACATCTCGGTGCCGCTGGGCTGCGCGCTGACCACCGGGCTCGCCTGCCTGGCGATGGGAGGTTCGGACCGTGCGCTGATGCTTGCACTGCCGGCATTGGCCGTGCTCGCGGCGTTCGCACTGCCCACGCTGCAACGCAGCACCGCGGCCGCCATCGACTGGTTCTCGGTGTTCTTCTTCAGCATCTGCGTGCTGGCCATCTGGGTCATCTACGCCTCGCTGCATACCGGCTTCCCGGCCAAGCCGGCGGCCAACATCGCCCGGCTCGCGCCGGAGTTCCGGCCTGCGTTCTCACTGCTGGCACTGCTCGTCGCGCTCGGGGGCACGCTGGCCTGGATGTGGCTGGTTCGATGGCGCACCGGCCGCCACCGCCATCCGCTGTGGAAGAGCCTGGTGCTGCCAGCCGGTGGCGTGGCGGTGTGCTGGCTGCTGCTGATGACGCTGTGGCTGCCGCTGCTCGACCATGCACGCAGCTATCGTGCGCTGCTCGAGCGCATCGCACCCCATGTGCCGCGCGAGGCCTGCATTGCGGCGCCGCAATCGCCGCGCGCGCTGCTGGCTGCACTGGAGGCGATGGGCGGCTATCGCGTGGACGCAATCACACCGGCGGAGCTGTCGCCTTGCGAGGTGCTGCTGATCTCGCAGACACCGCACGATGCCACCGCCGAGCTGCCCGGTTGGCGCCCGGTGGCTCGCATCGCACGGCCGACCGACCGCCAGGACATCACGATCATCTACCAGCGCAAGCCAGCGTCGCGCTGACCTGCGAGTCAGGCTGCCGCACCGCGCAGGCGCGCTGCTGGGAAGATCAGGCGGAATCGCGAGCCCTTGCCCGGCTCGCTCTGGATGTCGAGCTCGGCGCCGTGCCGCTGCACGACGTGCTTGACGATCGACAGGCCGAGACCGGTGCCTCCGGTGTCGCGCGAGCGGCTGCCGTCGACGCGGTAGAAGCGCTCGGTGAGCCGCGGAATGTGCTCGCGCGCGATGCCCACGCCGGTGTCGCTGACCACCAGCTCACCGCTGCCATCCTCGAGCACGCACCAGCTCACGTCGATGCGCCCTCCCGCGGGCGTGTAGCGCACGGCATTGCTCACCAGGTTGTTGATCGCGCTGAGCAGTTCACTCTGCGCGCCGGCCAGCTCGACGCTGCCGACCGCTGCCACGCTCACCTCGTGGCGCCCGCCGGACAGCGCCCGCGCATCGGCCTCCACCTGCACCAGCAGCGGCGCCAGCGCCACCCAGCGGTCCGCCGCAGGCCGAGGGCTGCCCTCGAGCTGCGCGAGTGTCAGCAGATCGCTGACGATGGTCTGCATGCGTCTGGTCTGCTGCCCCATCAGCTCGAGCACGCGCTTGCGCTCGACCTCCGTGAGCGGCAGGTTGTCCATCGTCTCGATGAAGCCGGCCAGCACGGTCAGCGGCGTGCGCATCTCGTGCGACACGTTGGCGACGAAGTCGCGGCGCATTGCCTCGTTGCGTTCGCGATCGGTGATGTCCTGCGACAGCACCAGCTTCATCCCGTCGCCGTAGGGTCGCAGCAGTACCGACAAGGTGCCGTCGCCGCGCGGGTTGGGGAAGTTCACCGTCTCGGGATAGTCGGCCTGCTGCAGGTAGGCCACGAAGGCCGGCGAGCGCACGAGGTTGGTGATGCGCTGGCGCCGGTCGCGTTGCGGGTCCAGACCGAAATGATCGGCAGACACCGAGTTGCACCAGACGATCTGGTCGTTCTGGTCGAGCATCAGCACGCCGTTGGGCGAGGCCTCGATCGCCGAGAGGAACTGCTCGAGCCTCAGCCGCTCCTGGGCCAGCCCCTGCTCGCGCAGGCGGATCGAGCGCTCGACACGGTAGCCGAGTTCGCCCCAGAAGCCGGCATCGCGCGGTGCCTGCTGTTCCTGGCTGCCGCGCAGCCAGTTGATCAGCCGGTAGCCCCGCGCGGTGTCGAGCATCGCCGCGATGGCCACGCCGATGCCGCCGCCGGCGAGCACCCGCCAGACCACGGTGTGCTCGACGTTCGAGGCGATGAAGCCCAGGAAGCCGCCCGCCAGCATGGCCAGCACGCCGGCCGCCAATCGGGGCAGCAGCCAGTTCATGACTGCCCCTCGCCCCACGGGTACGTCGGCCGATCCCCCGAGGGGATGGCGGGCCGGCTTGGGAGCGGCCCGGCGCTCGGCCCGCTCTTCATGCCGACGGCGCCGCGACCTGCTGGGTCAGTCTGTAGCCGGCACCGCGCACGGTCTCGACCATCTGCGCGCAGTTGGCCGGCGACAGCGCCTCGCGCAGCCGCTTGACATGCACGTCGACCGTGCGTTCCTCGATGAAGACATGGTCGCCCCAGACGCGGTCGAGCAGCTGCGCGCGGCTGTGCACCCGCTCCGGGTGCGTCATCAGGAAGTGCAGCAGGCGGAACTCGGTGGGGCCGAGCTTGAGTTCGACGTCGCCGCGCGAGACGCGCCGCGTGCCCGGGTCGAGCCGCAACCCGCCGACCTCGACCGCGGAGTCAAGCGCCTCGGGCGCCTTGCGGCGCAGCACCGCGCGAATACGCGCCATCAGCTCGTTGGTCGAGAACGGCTTGGCGAGGTAGTCGTCGGCGCCGGCGTCGAGCCCGGCCACCTTGTCGGATTCATCGGCGCGCGCGGTGAGCATGATGATCGGCAACTCGCGCGTGCGCGCGTCGCCGCGCCAGCGTCGTGCGAGCGCCAGGCCGGACTGTCCGGGCAGCATCCAGTCGAGCAGCACCAGATCGGGCAGCACGCCATCGACCGCCGCCTGCGCCTGCTCGGCGCTCGCCGCCAACGTCACCTCGTAGCCTGCGTGGCGCAGGTTCAGCGAGATCAGCTCGGCAATCGCCGCCTCGTCCTCGACCACCAGAACGCGGCTCATCGTAGCTCCCTCACCGGACGATCGACTCGACGGCGTCGAGCGTGTTGTGGCGCACGTCGGTGCCCTTGACGATGTAGATGATCTGCTCGGCCAGGTTCTTGGCGTGGTCGCCGATGCGCTCGATCGCCTTGGCCACGAACACCAGGTCGATCGAGGCGGAGATGGTGCGCGGGTCTTCCATCATGTAGGTGATCAGCTTGCGCATCAGGCCATCGAATTCCTGGTCGATCTGGTTGTCGTCCTTGATGACCTCCAGCGCCTTCACCGCGTCGAGGCGCGCGAAGGCATCGAGTGCCTTGCGCAGCGAGGCGGTGGCCAGGCTGGCCTCGAACGACACGTCGCTGGCCGGCAGGCGCAGCCGGCTCGAGACGCCCGAGTTGATCAGGCGCTGCACCGTGCGGCCGATGCGCGCCGCCTCGTCGCCGACGCGCTCGAGGTTGCCGATGGTCTTGGAGATCGCGATCAGCAGGCGCAGGTCGCGCGCGGTCGGCTGGCGCCGCGCGATGATGGTCGACAGGTCGCGGTCGATCTCGACCTCCATCTGGTTGACCAGCTCTTCCTGCTTGAGGACCTGCGTGGCCGTCTCGCCGCTGAAGTTGACCAGCGCGTAGATCGCCTGGGCGACCTGTGACTCGGCCAGCCCGCCCATCTCGAGCACGCGGGTCGAGATGGCGCTGAGTTCGGCGTCGAACTGCGTGGAGAGGTGTTTCTCGGTCATGGCTCGTGCTCCCGGGTCAGCCGAAGCGACCGGTGATGTAGTCCTCAGTGTCCTTCTTCTTCGGTTTCATGAAGAGTTCGGACGTCGGCCCGAACTCGATCAGGTCGCCGAGGTACATGTAGGCGGTGTAGTCGGAGCAGCGTGCCGCCTGCTGCATGTTGTGGGTCACGATGGCCACCGTGTAGTCGGCCTTCAGTTCAGTGATCAGCTCCTCGATCTTGCCGGTGGAGATCGGGTCCAGCGCCGAACAGGGTTCGTCGAGCAGCAGAACTTCGGGCTTGATCGCGATGCCGCGTGCGATGCACAGCCGCTGCTGCTGGCCGCCGGACAGTCCGGAGCCGCTCTGGTCCAGCTTGTCCTTCACCTCGGTCCACAGCGCCGCCTTCTTCAGCGCCCACTCGACGCGTTCGTCCATCTCGACGCGCGGCAGGTTCTCGAACAGGCGCACGCCGAAGGCGATGTTGTCGTAGATCGACATCGGGAACGGCGTCGGCTTCTGGAACACCATGCCGATCTTCGCGCGGATCAGGCTGACGTCGAGCTTCTTGTCGAGCACGTTCGCACCGTCGAGCATGATCTGCCCTTCGGCGCGCTGCTCCGGATAGAGCTCGAACATGCGGTTGAAGGTGCGCAGCAGCGTGCTCTTGCCGCAGCCCGACGGGCCGATGAAGGCCGTGACCTTGCGCTCGGGAATGTCGAGGTTGATGCGCTTGAGCGCGTGGAAGCTGCCGTAGTAGAAGTTCAGGTCGCGCACCGAGAGCTTGACCTTCTCGGTCACGGGCAGGTTGACTTTCACGTCCATGGTGAGGTTCTCAGTGTTTGTTGCGGAACAGCACCCGCGCCAGGATGTTCAGGGCCAGCACGCCCAGCGTGATCAGGAAGACGCCGGCCCAGGCCAGCTTCTGCCAGTTCTCGTAGGGGCTCATCGCGAACTTGAAGATCGTCACCGGAAGGCTGGCCATCGGCTCGCCGAGGTTGCTGGTCCAGAACTGGTTGGACAGCGCGGTGAAGAGCAGCGGCGCGGTCTCGCCGGCGATGCGCGCCACCGCCAGCAGCACACCGGTCACCACGCCGGCCCGGGCCGACTTCAGCGTGATCGTCATGATCACCTTCCACTTCGGCGCACCCAGCGCATACGCGGCTTCGCGCAGCGCGTTCGGGATCAGGCTGAGCATGTTCTCGGTGGTGCGGATGACCACCGGAATCACGATCAGCGCCAGCGCCAGAATGCCGGCCCAGCCGGAGAAAGTCTTGAAGCGCGCCACCACGACCGCGTAGATGAACAGGCCGATGACGATCGACGGCGCCGACAGCAGGATGTCGTTGATGAAGCGCGTTAGGTTGCCCAGCCAGCCCTTCTGGCCGTACTCGGCGAGGTAGATGCCGGCGAGCATGCCCACCGGCGTGCCGATCAGCGTGGCCACGGAGACCATCATCAGCGAGCCGAAGATGGCGTTGGCCAGGCCGCCGGTCTCCGCCTGCGGCGGCGGCGTCATCTCGGTGAAGGTCGCCAGAGCAATGCCGCCGATGCCCAGCCGCACCGTCTCGAACAGGATCCAGACCAGCCAGAAGACACCGAAGGCCATCGCCGCGAGCGACAGCACCAGCGCGATGCCGTTGGTGCGCTTGCGAGCGCGGTGCATCGCCAGGCGCGATGCGTCGAAGCCGGCGAGGCTCATGAGCGGGTCCCCTCGTTGCGCTTGAGGCGCATCAGCAGCAGCTTGGACAGCGTCAGCACCACGAAGGTGATGAAGAAAAGCACCAGGCCGAGGTAGATCAGCGAGGCTTGGTGCAGGCCTTCGCCAGCCTCGGCGAATTCGTTGGCCAGCGCCGAGGTGATGCTGTTGGCTGCTTCGAACAGCGACAGCGAATCCAGCTGGTTCATGTTGCCGATCACGAAGGTCACGGCCATCGTCTCACCCAGCGCGCGACCGAGACCGAGCATGATGCCGCCGATGACGCCGGTCTTGGTGTACGGCAGCACCACCTTGTAGACCACCTCCCAGGTGGTCGAACCCAGGCCGTAGGCCGATTCCTTGAGCATCGGCGGCGTGACCTCGAAGACGTCGCGCATCACCGAGGCGATGAACGGGATCACCATGATCGCCAGGATGATGCCTGCCGACAGCAGGCCAAGACCCACCGGTGCCCCCTGGAACAACTGGCCGATGAACGGCACGCCGCCGAAAGCCGACTGCAGCGGCTGCTGCACGTAGGTCGCCAGGATGGGGCCGAAGACCAGCAGGCCCCACATGCCGTAGACGATCGACGGCACGGCCGCCAGCAGCTCGATGGCGATGCCCAGCGGGCGCTTCAGCCACTTCGGCGACAGCTCGGTGAGGAACAGCGCAATGCCGAAGCTCACCGGCACGGCGATCAGCAGCGCGATGAACGAGCTCATCAGCGTGCCGTAGATCATCACCAGGCCGCCGTAGCGGTCCTGCACCGGATCCCACTCGGCCCGCCACAGGAAGCTCAGGCCGTATTCCTTGATCGCCGGCGCTGCCCCGACCACCAGCGACAGGATGATGCCCGCCAGCAGTGCCAGTGTCAGCCAGGCAGCACCCAGCGCCAGGCCGGCGAAGATGAGGTCCGGCCATCGGGAAAAACGACGAACCGGCGGTGGGGAGCCGGCGGAGCCTGGGCGTTCGATGGGCGTCTCCTGGAGCGAGGCGCCGGCGGGCAAGGTGGCGGTCATGCGGGTTCCTTGTCCGGGCCGGTCAGAGCGATCGACCCGGATTGTCGCAGCCTGTCGGGCCGATCACTTGAAGGCGATCGCCTTGCCCGACGCGTCTTTGATGTTGTCGCCCCATTGCTTGCGGACCATCGCCTTGACGACATCGGGCATCGGCACGTAGTCGAGTTCGGACGCCATCTTGTCGCCGTTGGCGTAGGCCCAGTCGAAGAACTTGAGCGCGTTCGCGGCGTTCTGCGGCTTGTCCTGGGTCTTGTACATCAGGATGAAGGTCGCTCCGCTGATCGGCCAG
>NZ_CALRZC010000058.1:0-38319 GCF_943372545.1 Variovorax sp. YR752
CTTTGACTCTAGGCGCGATGCCGCGGGCTGTCGAGTTCGTAGAGTGGGCACCACTCCATTCACCGACCACAGACCCTTCATGAAGACCTACAAGATCGCAACCATTCCCGGCGACGGCATTGGCAAGGAGGTCGTGCCGGCCGGCCGCGAGGTGCTGCAGGCGCTGGCTGCCACCAGCGACCGCTTCCGCTTCGAGTTCGAAGACTTCGACTGGGGCGGCGACTACTTCCGCGCCCACGGCGTGATGATGCCGGACGACGGCCTCGATGCGCTGCGCGGCAAGGACGCCATTCTTTTCGGCTCCGCGGGCGATCCGCACATTCCCGACCACATCACGCTGTGGGGCCTGCGCCTGAAGATCTGCCAGGGCTTCGACCAGTACGCCAACGTGCGGCCTACGCGCATCCTGCCGGGCATCGACGGCCCGCTCAAGCGCTGCGCGCCGGGCCAGCTCGACTGGGTGATCGTGCGCGAGAACTCCGAGGGCGAGTACGCCGGTGTGGGCGGCCGCGTGCACCAGGGCCACCCCATCGAGGCCGCCACCGACGTGAGCATGATGACCCGCGCGGGCGTCGAACGCATCATGCGTTTCGCCTTCAACCTGGCCCGCTCGCGGCCGCGCAAGCTGCTCACCGTGGTCACCAAGAGCAACGCGCAACGCCACGCGATGGTGATGTGGGACGAGATCGCGTTGCAGATATCCAAAGAGTTCCCCGACGTGACCTGGGACAAGGAACTGGTCGACGCCTGCACCGCGCGCATGGTCAACCGGCCCGCCTCACTGGACACCATCGTCGCGACCAACCTGCATGCCGACATCCTGAGCGACCTGGCCGCCGCGCTGGCCGGCAGCCTGGGCATTGCGCCCACCGGCAACATCGACCCCGAGCGCCGCTATCCGTCGATGTTCGAGCCCATCCACGGCTCGGCCTTCGACATCATGGGCAAGGGCCTGGCCAACCCGGTCGGCACCTTCTGGTCGGTCGTGATGCTGCTCGAGCACCTCGGCGAAACCGAGGCCGCGGCGCAAGTGATGCAGGCCATCGAGGCCGTCACCGCCGACAAGTCACTGCACACGCGGGACCTGGGTGGCGAGGCCACGACGGCCGAGGTCACGCGGGCCATGACCGCGCGGCTTGCCGCCGGCGCGCCGCGCAAGGCGGCCTGAGGGCGACACCGCATCTTTCGATTCATTTCAACAAACGATCCTTGGCCTGCGCGCCAGGCGACGTGCACGGAGACAAAAAATGACGAAACTTTCTTCCCCCCTCATGCGCCGCCGCGTGGTCCAGCTGGTTGCCGCCACGGCCGGCGCCTTGCTCGTGCCCTGGGCATCGGCACAGGACGCCTGGCCGTCGAAGCCGATCAGCATCGTCGTGCCGTTTCCCTCGGGCGGCACGACGGACGTGCTGGCACGCGCACTGGCCGACGCGTTGTCCAAGAGCCTCGGCCAGGCGGTCATCGTCGAGAGCAAGCCGGGGGCGGGCGCCACGCTCGGTGCCGACTACGTCGCCAAGGCAAAGCCCGACGGCTACACCTTGTTGATGGGCGCGGTGCATCACACCATTGCCACCAGCGTCTACAAGAAGCTGCCCTACGACTTCCAGAAAGACCTGGCGCCCATCACCACCGTCGCCATGGTGCCCAACGTGCTGGTGGTCAACGCGGCGCTCACGCCCGCAAAGAACGTCGCCGAACTCGTGGCGTTCGCCAAGGGCTCGACCACCGAACTCGCCTACGGATCGAACGGCAACGGCACGGCCCAGCATCTGATCGGCACCCAGTTCCAGACCAGCACCGGGGCTCGGCTGCTGCACGTGCCCTACAAGGGCAGCGGCCCGCTGACCACCGACCTGCTGGGCGGCCAGGTGGCGATGTCCTTCGACACCATCACGCCGGTGCTGCAGCACATCAAGGGCGGAAGGCTGCGGGCGCTCGCCGTGACCACGGCCAAGCGCTCGTCGGTGCTGCCCGACGTGCCCACGCTCGAAGAAGCCGGCCTGAAGGGTTTCGACATCGGCACCTGGTTCGGTGTGCTGGCGCCGGCCGCCACGCCGAAGGAGGTGGTGAGCAAGCTGAATGCCGAGATGGTGAAGATCATCAAGTCGCCGGACTTCGCGCAACGCATGCACGCGATCGGCGCCGACCCGATCGGCGACACCTCCAGCGAGATGGCCGCGCGCATCCGGGCGGAGACGAGCAAGTTCGCCAAGCTGGTCAAGGACGGCAATGTGACGGTGGATTAGCCGCCAGCCGTTTGGACCTCGGGGCCGCCGCCTGGGCAGCGCGCAGCGGCGGGCGCCACACATGCCGTTTGCCCCGCGCGCGCCCCGGTGCTTCAATGTCGGTCTCTTGCGGTGACGAAGGAGACTTCCATGGCCTACGAAGCGCGATATGTTCTGCGACCCAATTCCGGCGCCGATCTCGGGGCCGTCATCGACGCCGTGAAGGCGGGCGCGGCGCTCTGGAAGAAACATGGCGCGTCGAACCCGCAGTTCTGGAGCGTGGCGGCAGGCGAACTGGGCAACTATGTCCTGACCGTGCAGTTCGAGAACGCGACCGCGTACGCCAAGGTCACGGACCTGTTGTCCGCCGACCCCGAATTCCGCCGCTGGCAGGCCAGCAACCTCGCGTCGGGCGCGTTCACGTGGGTGCGCAGCAACCTCATGCGCGAATTGCCCCTGGCGTAAGGCCAGCCACCGCTGCCATGGCCGCCCCTTGCAGGCGGCGCGCGGCGGCCCATCGTGGCGGGGTTGCATTGAAATGTCGACATCAGTGTAAACACTGTTTTTGACGCGCGCGTTGTCGCAGACCATCGGCGACCGGATGGCGTGCCGGACGGGCAGGCCGGATGGCACGCAATTTGCACAACGCCCGCCATGACTGCCAGCTCGCCGCGCACCTCCACCAAGACCCCCAAAGTCACCCGCATCGACCGCGACAACGACAGCACGGTGCAGTCGCTGACGCGCGCCATGCAGTTGCTCGAACTCCTTGCCGAGGACGACGAAGGCTTCCGGCTGGTCGACATCGCGGCGCACACGGGGCTGTCGTCGTCGACCGCGCACCGGCTGCTCACCACGCTGGAGCAGCGGCGCTTCGTGCAGTTCGATCGCGAGACGAACCTCTGGTACGTGGGTGTGCGCTGCTTCTCGGTGGGCGCGGCCTTCGGGCGGCGCCGCCGCATCGCGCACCTGGCGCTGCCGGTGATGCGTCGGCTGCGCGACAGCACGGGCGAGAGCATCAACCTGGGCATTGCCGACCTGGGCGACATCGTGTTCGTCACGCAGGTGGAGAGCCGCGAACTCATGCGCGCCATCGGCAAGCCGGGCTTCCGTGCGCCATTGCATGGCACCGCGATGGGGCAGGCGATCCTGGCTGCGATGTCGGAAGACGACGTGTTGCAGTACCTGCGCACCTACGGCCTGCCCAAGCTCACGAACAACACGATCGCGCGCGCCTCGCGGCTGCATGAAACGCTGGGCGAGGTGCGCCGCGCGGGCCATGCGATCGACGACGAGCAGAACGCGGTCGGCCTGCGCTGCATTGCCGCGGCCATCCGCGACGAGCATGGCCAGCCCTTCGGCGCGATCTCGCTGGTCGGCCCGACGCAGCGCATCAAGAGCACCGACTTCCTGCACCTGGGCGCCACCGTGCGCGCCGCCGCCGACGAGATCACTGCCGCCTACGGCGGTCGCTGAAGGCCCCTCGTCTTCGGCGCGTCTTCCACTGGCGCAACGCGCCAAGTGCTTGATTCCAAACCAGTTTTTTTGGCTGTCCCGCGCAGCGGGATAGTCCGCTGCGCTGCGCCGCTGCGGGATTCAATGGCACGTCTTTCATTCGATGTCGTCCCGTTCCCTCCTACTCACCTCTGCTGGAGTTTTCATGCCGTTTCACCTTCGCCTCAAGTCATTCGCCACAGTTGCCTTGGCCGTGGTGCTCGCGTTGCCCGCGGCCCACGCGCAAGACCGCATCAAGATGAAAGCCATCGGCCAGCCGTTGGCTACCGGCCTGCTCCAGAAGAACAAGGAGCAGCCCTTCTTCGAGAACTTCGCGGCCCGCACCGGGTTGCCGATCGATGTCGACTACAAGCCCATCGACACGCTGGGCATCAAGGACACCGAGCAGCTGCGCGTGATGAAGGCAGGCCTGTTCGACATCGTGTCGCTGCGCGTGTCGCAGAACTCGCGCGACGAGCCCACGATCCTCGGCCTGGACCTGGTGGGCGCGGCGCCCGACTACGTCACGGGGCGCAAGGTGGCCAAGGCCTACTTCGACACGGCCGATGCGCGCCTGCAGGCGCAGTTCGGCGTGAAGCTGCTGGCCGTGTGGCCGTTCGGCCCGCAGATCCTCTTTTGCAAGAAGCCGATCGCCAAGCTGGCCGACATCAAGGGCCTGAAGGTCCGCGTGTACGACCAGAACCTGGCCAAGTTCATCGAGATGGTGGGCGGCACGCCGGTGCCGGTGTCGTTCGCCGACACGCACCAGTCGCTGTCGCTGGGCGTGGTCGACTGCGCCATCACCGGGCCCAGCTCGGCCAACTCGGCCGGCTGGCCGGAGGTGACGACGCACCAGATGCCGATCGGCTTCCAGATGGCCCTGAACGGCTACGGCATGACGATGAAGTCGTGGAACGCGCTGGCGCCCGAGGCCAAGGTCAAGATGAAGCAGGCCTTCGACACGCTGAGCGACGACATGTGGAAGTACTCCGAAGAGCTCTTCAAGGACGCGCTGAACTGCAACGCCGGCAAGGACCCGTGCACCACCGGCAAGAAGTTCAAGCTGATCGACGTGCCCGTCGCGCCCGCCGATACCGAGCTGCTGCGCGGCGCGGTCAACAAGGTGTCGCTGCCGGTGTGGGCCGAGGTGTGCAACAAGTCGAACCCGACCTGCCTGAAGACCTGGCAGGCGACGGTGGCACCGGTGCTGGGCCTGCAATGAACAGCGCCGCCATGACCCGCGACCGGCAACCCGCCACGGCGGCCTCTGCGCACACTCGGCGCGCCGACTTCAGGGCCCGCATGGAGACCGTGCTGGCCACGGCCTTCGGCGCGATCTTCCTGGGGCTGGCGTTCATCGTCGCCATCGAGACGATCTCGCGCAAGCTGTTCAACGTCTCGCTGCAGGGCGCGGACGAGCTGGGCGGCTACGCGCTGGCGGTCGGCTCGACGCTGGCCTTCAGCCTGTCGCTGCTGGGGCGCAACCACATCCGCGTGGACGTGTTCCACGACAAGTTTCCGCCGCGCGTGCAGGCGCTGCTGAACTGGCTCTCGATCGTCTCGCTGGCGGTGTTCGCGCTGTTCATCGCCTGGGTCGCATTCAAGGTGATCCAGGACACGACGGCTTATCGCAGCACCGCGCAGACGCCGTGGGCCACGCCGCTGATCATTCCGCAAGGCGTGTGGTACGCGGGCCTCGTGATCTTCGCGCTCGTGGCCTGCGCGCTGGCCTGGCGCGCGACGCGGCTGCTGGCCAGCGGCGACATCC
The DNA here is from genome assembly GCF_943372545.1 of Variovorax sp. YR752. Classification (NCBI taxonomy): domain Bacteria; kingdom Pseudomonadati; phylum Pseudomonadota; class Betaproteobacteria; order Burkholderiales; family Comamonadaceae; genus Variovorax; species Variovorax sp. YR752. The sequence continues at coordinate 5,488 of NZ_CALRZC010000058.1, forward strand.
GCAAGCTGAACAGCGACTTCCATCCCAAGAGCGCGAAGGAAGAGCTGAAGGAAGAACTCGACGACCTCAAGGCACGGCAGCACGCCGAAGGAGCCGCACCATGAACATCGCCCTGATCGGATTCGCATTCTTCGCGATGCTCGCGTTGATGCTGCTCGGCTTGCCGATCGCGGTGTCGATGGCGGCCATCGGCATCATCGGCGGGATTGCCGCCTACGGCGCGCCCTTCATGGACTCGATCGCGCCGGTCGTGTGGGGCGTGCAGAACGAGAGCCTGCTCACGTCGGTGCCGCTGTTCGTGCTGCTCGGCGAGCTGCTGCTGCGCTCGGGCATTGCCGACCGCATGTACATCGCGCTGTCGGCGTGGCTGGGCCGCCTGCCGGGCGGGCTGCTGCACACCAACATCGGCAGCTGCGCGCTGTTCGCGGCCACCTCGGGCTCGTCGGTGGCCACCGCGGCCACGGTCGGCACGGTGGCGCTGCCGTCGCTGCAGCGGCGCGGCTACCCGATGCGCGCGTCGCTGGGCAGCCTGGCTGCGGGCGGCACGCTGGGCATCCTGATCCCGCCGAGCGTGAACATGATCGTGTACGGCTCGCTCACCAACAACTCGATCGGCAAGCTGTTCGTCGCCGGCATCGTCCCGGGCCTGCTGCTCACGCTGAGCTTCATGCTGTGGATCGCCGTGTCGAGCCTGGCCAGCGGCAACGCGATGCGCGAGCCCAAGGTGCCGATGCGCGAGCGGCTGCGCGTGCTGGTGCACCTGGTGCCGCCGGCGGTGGTGTTCGGCATCGTGATGGGGAGCCTGTACTTCGGCATCGCCACGGCGGCCGAGAGCGCGGCGCTGGGCGTGCTCGCGGCGCTGGGCTTCGTCTGGCAGTCGGGCAAGCTCAACTGGGAGCTGCTGCGCAACTGCTTCATCTCGACGGCGCGCGTGAGCGGGATGATCTTGCTGATCGTCGTGGCCGCCTTCATCCTCAACCTGACGGTGAGCCTCACGGGCGTGGCCGAGTCGATGACGAAGTGGGTCGCGAGCCAGGGCCTGTCGGCCACGGGGCTGATCCTGGCGCTCATCGTGTTCTACCTGATCCTGGGCATGTTCATGGACGTGCTGTCGATGCAGGTGGCGACCATTCCGATCACCTATCCGATCGCCATTGCCGTAGGCGTCGACCCGATCTGGTTCGGCATCTTCATCGTGCTGATGTGCGAGCTGGGCCTGATCACGCCGCCGGTGGGCATGAACCTGTTCGTGGTGCATGGCATCCGTCCCGACAAGGGCGGCATCCAGGACGCGATCTGGGGTGCGCTGCCGTACGCGCTGATCATGATCCTGTTCACGCTGCTGCTGATGGCCGTGCCGCAGCTGGTGACGTGGCTGCCGGCGCACATGTGAGGCACGCCGCAATGCACAGCACCACACCGCTCTGGCAACTCGACGCGGCGCAGCTCGCGGCCGGCTATCGCGATGCGGCGTTCACCCCGACCGACGCGCTGCATGCCTGCCTGCAGCGCAGCGCCGAGGTCAACCCGCGGCTCAACGCACTCATCACGCTCGACAGCGAAGGCGCCACGCACGCGGCCGAGCAAAGCACGGCGCGCTGGCGCAACGGCCGGGCGCTCGGCGCGCTCGACGGCGTGCCCGTCACCATCAAGGACAACCTGCAGGTGCGCGGCCTGCCGACGCACTGGGGCAGCCGCGCGCTGGCCGGCGTGGTGGCCACGCGCGACGAGCTGCCGGTGGCGAAGCTGCGCGAAGCCGGCGCCGTGATCTTCGGCAAGACCAACGTGCCCGAGTTCACGATGCAGGGCTACACCGACAACCCGGTGTTCGGCCCCACCGGCAACCCGTGGGACCCGACGCTCACGCCCGGCGGCTCGTCGGGTGGCGCAGTGGCGCTGGTGGCCGCGGGCGGCTGCCCGATCGCGCTGGGCACTGATGGCGGGGGCTCGATCCGCCGGCCGGCCTCGCACACCAACCTGGTCGGGTTCAAGCCTTCGCGCGGACGCGTGCCGCGTGGCGACGGGCTGCCGCCGATCTTTCTGGGCTTCGAGGTTGCGGGCCCGATCGCGCGCAGCGTGGCCGACGTGGCGGCGGTGATGCAGGTGATCGGCGACCGGCCGGTGGAAGAGGGCGCAGGCCTGCAACGCGTGCGCATTCTTTTCATTCCACGCTTCGGCGATCACCCGGTCGATCCGCAGATCGCGGCGCTGACCGAAGCGACGGCGCGGCACATGGCTGCGCTCGGCCACGAGGTCACGACAGCGCAGGACTTCGGCCTCGTCGAGGCGGTCAACCAGCGCTGGCCGCTGCTGGCGCAGGTCGGGCTGGCCTGGCTGGTGGCGCATCCGCAGGAGCTGTCGAGCCGGCCCTTCGATCCGTCGCTGTTCGGGCCGGTGATGCAGGCGAATGCGGAGAACGGGCGCAAGGCCAGCGCGGCTGAGCTGTTCGAGCTGCTGTACGAGGCCGAGCGCTTGCGCAACACGCTCGCGCAGCTGTTCGACCGCTACGACTTCCTGTTGACACCGGCCGCGGCCGCGTTGCCGTGGCCCGCCGGCGAGACGCATCCGACGCGCATCGACGGGCGCGAGGTCGGCCCGCGCGGCCATGCGGTGTTCGCCGGTTTTGCGAACGCCGTGGGCCTGCCCGCCATCGCGCTGCCCTGCGGCTTTGCGGGACCGATGCCGGTCGGCGTGCAGCTCGTGGCGCGCGAAGGGGCGGACGACGCCTTGCTCGCGCTCGCGCGCTCATTCGAACAGGCCCATCCGTGGCAGCGCTTCCCCGTGTTGTGACGCTGGCCGAGGCCGTCGCACCGCAGCTCTTGCCGGCCGAAGCCGCGCAGGCGCTGTGCCGCGCGCGGCGCGACGGCCGGCGCGTGATGTCGTCGCTGCTGCCGCTGCACGACTGGCACTCGGCCTACGCCATCCAGGATGCGACGCTGGCGGCGCTCGGCACTGTCGGCGGCTGGAAGGTCGGTGCGAGCGCGCCGGGCCGCGAGCCCGCGTGCGCGCCGCTACCGGCCGAAGGGCTGGTGCCCGGCGGCGCGTCGCTGGTCGGCGGCGCATGGCATCTGCGCGGTGTCGAGGCCGAACTCGCGTTTCGCCTCGGCGCCGACCTGCCGCCGCGCGCGGCGCCCTACACGCGCGACGAGGTCGCCGGTGCCATTGCCTCAGTGCTGCCCGTGATCGAGGTGGCGGAGACCCGCCTGATCGACTGGCTCGACGCCAGCCCTTCGGCGCTGCTGGCCGACCTGCTGTGCCACGGCGGCCTGGTGCTCGGCGAGCCCGTGCCTTTCGAGCGCGCGTGGCTCGACCTGGCACAGACCGAGGTCCTGATGCATTTCGACGAGCAGGTGGTCGCCCACACGGTCGGGGAGCACACGCACCCCGACGTCGGTGCGCTGCTCGTGTGGCTGGCCAACCAGGGCGCGGCCCGGGGCCAGGGCCTGCGGGCCGGCCAGGTCGTGACGACCGGTTCGTGCACCGGCATGTTGTTCGCCTCGCAGGGCACCGCCGTGCGGGTGGACGTGAAGGGGTTTGCGCCGCTGCGCGCGAGCTTCTGAATTTTTCCTGTTTTTTTCCCGAGATCACTGGAGGTAACCGCTATGTCCCTTTCAAGAATCGACGCTGTGGCCGAGGCGCTGGTGCGTGCGCGCGGTGCGCACGTCACGTGTCCCGCTGCGTCGATGGCCGACCTGCTCACGCAGGCCGACGATGCCTACGCCGTGCAGCAACAGGTGGCGCAGGCGCTCGGCTGGTTCGGCACTGCGCCGCCCCGGTACTGGAAAGCCGGCGGCCCGTCGCGCGATGCGGTGCTGACCCACGCACCGCTGCCGCCGCGCGGCGTGTGGCCCAGCCCGGCAACGGCGGGCGACTGGCCGTTCCACATTCGCGGCATCGAAGCCGAGATCGCGCTGCGGATCGGGCGTGATGTCGATGCGGCGTTGGCGGCGACGCTCGACGTCGACGGCGCACGCGCCCTGGTCGATGCGATGACAGTGTCGATCGAGATCGTCGATTCGCGCTGGCAGGAAGCCATCGACGCGCCCGCGCTGTGCAAGCTGGCCGACCTGCAATCGCACGGTGCGCTGGTGCTCGGCGAGTGGGTGCCGTTCGTGGCACGCGACTGGGCCGTGCAAGCCTGCGAGGTGCGCATCGGCGCGCGCGCGACCGTGATGCGCCGCGGCACGCATTCGCTCGGCGACCCCGCCTGGCTGCTGCCCGTGTGGCTGCGCCATGCCACGCGGAACGGCGAGACCGTCGCGGCCGGCACCGTGGTCACGACCGGCACGTGGGTCGGCATTCTCGAAGCGGGCGAGGGCGACCTCGTCACCGCTGAATTCCCGGGCATCGGCCACGCGTCGGTGCAGCTCTAGAACCTTTCAATCCCCCAACCAGAACACAGAACGGAGACACATCCATGATCGCGCTCGACAACCATCCCAGCGGCCGCCACTTCCTGCAGATTCCGGGCCCCAGCCCTGTGCCCGACCGCATCCTGCGGGCCATCAGCCTGCCGACCATCGACCACCGCGGGCCCGAGTTCGCCACGCTGGGCAAGAAGGTCATCAGCGGGCTGCAGCAGGTGTTCCAGACCCGGCACCCGGTCGTCGTGTATCCCGCGTCGGGCACCGGCGCGTGGGAGGCCGCGCTCGTCAACGTGATGAGCCCCGGCGACCACGTGCTGATGTTCGAGACCGGCCACTTCGCGACGCTGTGGCAGAAGATGGCGTGCCGGCTCGGCCTGGAGCCCGAGTTCCTCGCGCTCGAAGGCAGCGACGAAACCGGCCTGCCGCGCAGCTGGCGCCACGGCGTGCAGGCCGACCTGATCGAGCAGCGCCTGCGCCAGGACACCACGCACCACATCAAGGCCGTGTGCGTGGTGCACAACGAGACCTCGACCGGCGTCACCTCCGACATCGCGTCGGTGCGCCGCGCGATCGATGCGGCGGGCCATCCGGCGCTGTTGATGGTCGACACCATCTCGGGCCTCGCGAGCGCCGACTACCGGCACGACGAATGGGGCGTGGACGTCACCATCAGCGGCTCGCAGAAGGGCCTCATGCTGCCGCCGGGCATCAGCTTCAACGCGGTGTCGCCCAAGGCGCTGGAGGTGGCGAAGACGGCGCGTCTGCCCAAGGCCTTCTGGGCCTGGGACGAGATCATCGAGATGAACCAGGGCGGCTACTGGCCCTACACGCCGAGCACGAACCTGCTGTACGGCCTCAGCGAGGCGCTGGACATGGTGCTCGAGCAGGGCCTGCCCGTGATCTTCGCGCGCCACCAGCGCTGGGGCCGCGGCGTGCGCGCCGCCGTGCAGGCCTGGGGCCTGCCGACACAGTGCGCCGACGAGCGCGTGCACTCGCCCGTGCTGACCGGCGTCATCACCCCGCAGGGCGTCGATGCCGACGCGCTGCGTCGCCTCATCCACCAGCGCTTCGACCTGTCGCTGGGCGCGGGCCTGGGCAAGCTCCGGGGCCGCATGTTCCGCATCGGCCACCTGGGCGACTGCAACGACCTGACGCTCATGGCCGCCTTGACCGGCGTCGAGATGGGTTTCAAGCTGGCGGGCGTGCCGATGGCCGGCAGCGGGGTGGCGGCGGCGATGGCGTACTTTGCGGAAACACCGGCCGCCCACGCCGCGTGATCCCTCGGAAAGGGGCTGCGGGCTAGGTGCTTTCCATTATCGTTAACAAGATTGTCGACATTGTTGTTGACGTTGATTTCGACAAAGTCTAAATTCCGCTCCACAGCCTCGGTGGTGCACTGGCCCGGACCAGCCCGACCCGCGACTGCAAAGTTCGCCAGCGTGCCGGGTCGTTTCCTTGCAAGCTGGCATCCGTGCCACTGCAAGGAGACAAACCGATGCAAAACACCATGACGGACGGCGCCAAGGCGACCGCCGCAGCGACCGCCGCAGCACCCGATGCCACGCTCCAGCCCACCAAGGTGCGCTGGAAGATCTTCCTGATGATGTTGTTCCTGATCTCGATCAACTACATCGACCGGGCCTCGCTCTCGGTGGCCATGCCGCTGATCGCCAAGGAATTCGACATCGGCCCGGCCGTGCAGGGCCTGCTGCTCAGCTCGTTCTTCTGGACCTATGCGCTGATGCAGATCCCGGGCGGCATGCTGGCCGACCGCTTCGGCCCGCGCGTCGTCATCGCCGGCGCCACGGTGGGCTGGGGCTTCTTCCAGGCCATCGCCGCCGTCTGCACGGGCTGGATGCCTTTGCTGCTCACGCGGCTGGGCCTGGGCGCGGCCGAAGCGCCGATCTACCCCGCGGGCGGCAAGCTCAACGGCATCTGGATGACGCAGACCGAACGCGGGCGCGGCGCCACCTTGCTCGACGGCGGCGCGCCCCTGGGTGCGGCGCTGGGCGCGATCCTGATCTCGGCGCTGATCGCCGTGCTCGGCTCGTGGCGCCTGGCCTTCGTCATCGCCGGTGTCGGCACCGTGATCGCCGGCTACTTCGCCTGGCGCTACATCCGCAACCATCCGCGCCAGCATCCCGACGTGAACGAAGCCGAGGCGCGCTACATCGAGGCCAGCCACGCCGCCGACGCCGCCAAGGAATCGGCCAATGCAAGCGGCCGTGTGCTCGACTTCTTCCGCTACCGCTCGGTGTGGGGCATGTTCTTCGGCTGGATGTGCTTCAACGCGCTGTTCTACGGCCTGCTCACGTGGATGCCCAACTACCTGTCGAAGGTGCACGGCTTCGACATCAAGCAGATGGGCGGCGCGGTGTTCATCATGTTCTTCTCGGGCTTCGTCGGCGAAATGTTCGGCGGCTGGCTGGCCGACAAATGGATGGCCGCCGGCGCCTCGCAGAGCAAGGTGCTGCGCACGCTGTTCGGCATCTCGTCGATCATCGCGACCATCGCCATCTTCATGGTGACGCGCATCACCGACCCGATCGCCGTGGTCGTGCTGCTGTCGGTCACGCTGTTCTTCCTGCGCTGGTGCGGCCTGTTCTGGTGCGTGCCCTCGATCCTCGGCACGCGTGCCCGGGTCGGTTTCCTGGGCGGCACGATGAACCTCGGCGGCAACGTGGCGGGCATTGGCGTGCCGATCGTGGTCGGCCTGATCGTGCAGGCCACGGGCTCGTACTTCATGGCGCTCATGCTGTTCACGGCCGCCGGCGCGGGCCTGTTCGTCTGCTCGACGATGCTGATCGACTACAGCAAGAAGCTGCCGGTCTGATCCCACCCATTCGACTCCTATGACCCCTCGCAAACTCATCGGCGTGCTCACGCCTTCGTCGAACACCGCGCTCGAGCCGCTGACCAGTGCGATGGTCGCGGGCGTGCCCGGCGTCTCGGCGCATTTCTCGCGCTTCACCGTCACCGAGATCTCGATGCGCGACGCATCGCTGAACCAGTTCGATGACCGCAAGATCCTCGAAGCCGCACGGCTGCTGGCCGACGCGCGCGTCGACACCATCTGCTGGAGCGGCACCTCGGCCAGCTGGCTCGGCTTCGAGAAAGACCAGGCGCTGTGCGCGCGCATCACCGAGGCAACCGGCATTCCGGCGACCACCTCGGTGCTGGCGCTCAACGAACTGCTCACCGCGCAGGGCGCGCGCACGCTGGGGCTGGTGTCGCCGTACGTCGACGACGTGCAGCAGCGCATCGTCGCCAACTACGCGGGCATCGGCATCGACTGCGTGGCCGAGCGGCACCTCGACCTCACGGTGAACTTCTCGTTCAGCGAGGTCGAGCCCGACACGCTGCGCCGCATGCTGCGCGAAGTGGCGCAGCAGCGCCCCGACGCCATCACGATCATGTGCACGAACCTGAGCGGCGCGCAACTGGTCGAGGAGATGGAGCGCGAGCTCGGCATCCCGATCTACGACTCAGTGGCCACCGTGGTCTGGCGCGCGCTGAAGACGGTCGGTGTCGATCCGAGCGCCGTGAAGGGCTGGGGCCGGCTGTTCGACGCGAAGGCCTGAGACCCACCGATCCCGCCAGACATAGACAGAAAAGCACAGAAAGACCATGACCTTCCGCGACCTCGATCTCGTGGTGCGCAACGCCCGCGTTGCCACCGCCAGCGACACCTTCGATTCGGACATTGGCATCCGCGACGGCCGCATCGTGCAGCTGGGCCTCGGCCTGCCGCCCGGTCGGCAGGAGATCGATGCCGCCGGCCGCTACGTGACGCCGGGCGGCGTCGACGCCCACTGCCACCTCGACCAGCCGATGGAGCCGCCCGTGCGCATGGCCGACGACTTCGACACCGGCACGCGCGCCGCGGCCTGCGGCGGCACGACCACCGTGATCCCGTTCGCCGCGCAGCAGAAGGGCCAGTCGCTGCGCGCCGCCGTGCAGGACTACCACCAGCGCGCCGAGGGCCGCGCCCACGTCGACCACGCCTTCCACCTGATCGTGAGCGACCCGACTGAAGAAGTGCTCAAGCACGAGCTGCCGCAGCTCATCGCCGAGGGCTACACCTCGTTCAAGATCTACATGACCTACGACGATCTGAAGCTGGACGACGGCCAGATCCTCGACGTGCTGTCGGTGGCGCGGGAGCAGGGCGCGATGGCCATGATCCACGCCGAGAACGCCGACTGCATCGAGTGGCTGACCAAGCGGCTCGAAGCCAACGGGCGCACCGCGCCGCGCTTTCATGCGCACTCGCGGCCGATGCTGGTCGAGCGCGAGGCGACGCACCGCGCCATTGCGCTGTCGGAGCTGGTCGACGTGCCGATCATGATCGTGCACGTGTCGGGGCGCGAAGCCGTCGAGCAGATCCGCTGGGCGCGCGCGCATGGCCTGAGCGTGTTCGCCGAAACCTGCCCGCAGTATCTGTTCCTGACCGCCGAAGACCTGGGCATCGACGACAGCTACCAGGGCGCGCGCTGCGTCTGCAGCCCGCCGCCGCGCAACCGCGAGAACCAGCAGGTGATCTGGAACGGGCTGTCCGATGGGCTCTTCACGATCTTCTCGTCGGACCACGCGCCGTTCCGCTACGACGCGCCCGAGGGCAAGAAGCCCGGTGGCGAAGAGGTCGCGTTCCGCCACATCCCCAACGGCATTCCGGGCATCGAGACGCGGCTGCCGCTCCTGTTCTCGCACGGCGTGCTCGACGGGCGCATCACCATCAACAAGTTCGTCGAGCTGACGTCCACCAACCCCGCCAAGGCCTACGGGCTGCACCCGCGCAAGGGCACGATCGCCGTCGGCGCCGATGCCGACCTCGTGGTCTGGGGCACCACGCCGTGCGCGATCCGCAACGCCGACCTGCACCACGACGTCGACTACACGCCCTATGAGGGCATCGAGGTGAAAGCCTGGCCGGCGCTGACGCTGGCACGCGGCGAAGTCGTGTGGGACGGCGAACGCTTCCATCCGCGCGCTGGACGCGGAGAATTCCTGCGCCGGGGCGAGCCCACCTTGCTGCCGAGCCGCCGACCGGCCTGAGCCTTTCGCCTGGAGACATTGCCATGAACCTGCTACTGATCAACCCCAACACCTCGCAAAGCGTCTCCGACCTGATCGCGGCCGAAGCCCGGCGCGCGGCCGCGAGCGACACGCGCATCGAGGTGCTCACGGCGCCCTTCGGCGTGGCCTACATCGAGACCCGCTTCGAATCGCTGATCGGCGCCTACGCTGCCGCCACGCTCGCAGCGGAGCACCACACGCAGCATGACGCCATCGTGGTCGCGGCCTTCGGCGACCCCGGCATCGATGGCCTGCGCGAGGCGCTCGACATTCCCGTGGTCGGCCTCACCGAAGCGGCGTTGATGAGCGCGTGCCTGCTGGGCAAGCGCTTCTCGATCATCGCGATCTCGCGCCGCATCACGGCCTGGTACCGCGAGTGCGTGCAGGCCAACGGCCTCATCGACCGGCTCGCGAGCATCCGCAGCCTCGACGGTCCGCTCAAGGACATCGGCCACGTGCAGGACGACCACGGCCAGCGCCTGGAGGCCCTGTGCATGTCGGCCATCGAGGACGACGGCGCTGACGTGATCATCATTGCCGGCGCGCCGCTGGCGGGCCTGGCGCGCTCGATCAAGGACCGCATTCCGGTGCCGGTGGTCGACGGCGTGTCGAGCGCCGTGTGCCATGCGCAGACGCTCGTGTCGCTGGCGCCCGCGCCGGCGCGGCTGGGCAGTTTTGCACCGCCGCCGATCAAGCCGAACCAGGGGCTGCCAGAAGCGCTGGCGCGGCTGCTGGCGCGCGACGGCGCACGCGCGCCAGGCTGAGGCGGTGGGCCCCGTGGCGCACTGCAGCCTGGAGGGGGCGCCGATAGAATCGGCGCCGATGCCCACCAAAGCCCCAGCCCGCAAGACCAGCGCGAACGGCGCCGCTGGCGCCACCGGCACGACCGGTGCCCCCAACGCCCGCGAACACAGCGTCGACGAGATCGCCGAGAAAATTTCGGCCGCCATCCTGGAACACCGTCTCGCACCGGGCACGAAGCTGGGCGAAGACCGGCTGGCCACGATCTTCGCGACCAGCCGCGCCAAGGTGCGCGAGGTGCTGGCCCGGCTGGCGCACGAACAGATCGTCGAGCTGGTGCCGCAACGCGGCGCCTTCGTCGCCAAGCCCACCATCGAGCAGGCACAAGATGTGTTCGAAGCGCGTCGCCTCATCGAACCGGGCGTGCTGCGCCGGCTCATCCACACGCTCGACGACGCCAAGCGGGAGCGCCTGCAACGCCACATCGAACTCGAAGCCGACGCACGCCGCCGCGACGACAAGCGCGCCATCGTGCGGCTGTCGGGCGAGTTCCATGTGCTGCTGGCCGAGCTGGCCGGCAACTCGGCGCTGGCGCGCTCGATGCGCGAGCTGTCGGTACTGACCTGCCTGATCATCTCGCTGTACGACGCGCCCACGGCCACGAGTTGCCGCGCGGACGAGCACGAGGAAATCGTCGCCGCCGTGAACCGCGGCGACGCGGCGCGCGCCGAGAAGTTGATGCTGCATCACCTCGACCACATCGAGCAGAGCCTGAAGCTCGACGACAGCGCGGAAGAGGTCGATCTCGAAAGCGTGTTCCGCTGAAGAGGGCAACCCGGTCGACGCTCACTGCCTCGGCAGCAGATCTGGCGGGCTCGACGAGGCTGATGGCAGGCGGACGGTGCCAAAACTACGTCGCCGATCGCCTCGGCGCGTTCTGAATGGCCGCCAGGACTGTGGCGAAAACGCCGAGAAAAATATTTCCCCGGGTTTTTTACCTCCGCTGCCTCTTTCGCAGGCACCGTGTTGCAGGCCCCGCCAGGCAACGGTTTCACGCGCTGCACACAAGGTTCTCCACAACATTGTCCCCATCGGATTGGGAAAACCCGTCATTTCGATGTGGTAGCGCGATGGGCGGCCCGCGGCGGGCAAAAAAATACCCGCCGAAGCGGGTATCTCGAGGGGCCCCCGAAGGGGCGCGCTCTAAGGCAAACAGAGAGCTCTTCTTTTGCGGCCCTGTTGCGTGACAGCAGTTGCATCCTCGGTGAGGACACGCGCTCAGCATGTCAGCTGAAAAATGTCGTAACCGTAGGACAAGTTAAAAAGTGTGAAGAATTTGGCAGTTTTTTGAACTTGCGTGGATGCCTCCGGCCTGCACGATCGTGCAGAACTGTCGGTGTTGTCTGACAACCCCGGGGCGGCGCTGGCCCTAAATTTTGCGGACTCGCTTCCAGTGCGGGTTCTCTGTGCGTGACAGCAATCCAGAGATTCAGCCCAGCAGCGTGCTGGGTTTTTTTTGCCTGTTTTTCGGCATTTTTGGCCCTTCAGCGCAGGAAGACGTGCTCCATGAACTGCCGGATCGGGTACTGGATCACCGTCTGCACCGGGGGCGGCAGCTCCAGCGGGCGCATCAGCATCTTGAGCGCGGCGCCGGGGCTCAGGTGGGTGCGGATGGTGCTGTTCATGCGCGCGCTGAGCTGCCGCACGTAGGCCGCGTCGTCGGCGCGGTGCGGGGCGCGGGCCTTCACCACGTGGCGGACGGCGCAGTCAGCGTCTTCGCTCTTCAGCTCCAGCGTGCGCCGGCCGATGGTGCCCATCACGCGGAAGCGGTTCAGCCGCTCCTGCGTCCGATAGCGGCGGAAGAACCGGTAGAAGTGCTTGTAGTGGTTGACCTCGTCGGTCGCGATGCGCGTGGCCAGGTCGCGCAGCACCGGCTCGGTGGTGCTGCGGGCCATGGCGCGGTAGTAGGTGGCGGTGCCGGTCTCGACCACGCAGCGGGCAGTCATTTCCAGGGCGCGGGTCGGGGCCAGCAGCTCGACCTTGCAGTAGGTCGCGTACTCCGCCAGGAAGCCGCGGTAGGCGGTGTCCCAGTCGAACTCGGGCCACACGTGGCGCACGTACGCGCGCAGGGCCTGGCCGTGCTGCAACTCTTCTTGTTCCCAGTGGTTCGACAGCCACTCGGTGACCTCGTCGTCGCCCTGGAAGAAATCGACCAGGTTCTGGGTGTACAGGTCGGAGCCGCTCTCGATGAAGGAGGCCGACGCCACCAGGTAGAAGAGGTTTTCGTCCGTGCGCACCTGCTCGCGTGCGATGCGGGAGAAATCGAGGTCTTCGATCTTCCAGTGAGGTGCTGAGGCCTGACCCGCCATGCGTGCTCCTTGATTCATGGTTGCCGATGAAAACAGGGAAGAAACAGGCTGCAGCCGGGGAGGGCGCGCGCCGCTTCAGCCGTCCATATTAGCCCCGGCTTTCGGATCGCGTGCGCGCAAGGCCCGGGGCGGGCCCGGGCACCATGCGCAAACCTATAATCGATTGTTCAAGCAAATCAAGCAGTTAGGCCGGTTCAACGCAGTGGTTTCGACGCAGGGTCGCCATCGCCAGGCCGCCCTGACGGCAGACGAAATCCAAAGATGAGCCAGCCCACATTCACGGTCGCGGACATCCGCAAGACCTTTCTCGATTTCTTCGCCTCCAAGGGCCACACGGTGGTGCCTTCGAGCTCGCTGGTGCCGGGCAACGACCCGACGCTCATGTTCACGAACTCGGGCATGGTCCAGTTCAAGGACGTGTTCCTCGGCGAAGACAAGCGCCCCTACGTGCGCGCCGCCTCGGTGCAGGCCTGCCTGCGTGCCGGCGGCAAGCACAACGACCTCGAGAACGTGGGCTACACCGCGCGCCACCACACCTTCTTCGAGATGCTGGGCAACTGGAGCTTCGGCGACTACTTCAAGCGCGATTCGCTGAAGTGGGCCTTCGAGCTGCTGACCCAGGTCTACAAGCTGCCGGCCGAAAAGCTCTGGGCCACCGTCTACATCGAGGACGACGAGGCCTACGACATCTGGACGAAAGAGATCGGCCTGCCGCCCGAGCGCGTGGTGCGCATCGGCGACAACAAGGGCGGCCGCTACATGTCCGATAACTTCTGGATGATGGCCGACACGGGCCCCTGCGGCCCGTGCTCCGAGATCTTCTTCGACCACGGCCCCGAGATCGCCGGCGGCCCGCCCGGCTCGCCCGATGAAGACGGCGACCGCTACATCGAGATCTGGAACAACGTGTTCATGCAGTTCGACATGCAGCCCGACGGCTCGGTCAAGAAACTGCCCGCGCCCTGCGTCGACACCGGCATGGGCCTGGAGCGCCTGGCGGCGATCCTGCAGCACGTGCACAGCAACTACGAAATCGACATCTTCGACGCGCTCATCAAGGCCGCCGGCCGTGAGACTGGCACGCAAGACCTGTCGAACAACTCGCTGCGCGTGATCGCCGACCACATCCGTGCCACCTCGTTCCTGGTGGCCGACGGCGTCATTCCGTCGAACGAAGGCCGCGGCTACGTACAGCGCCGCATCATTCGCCGCGCCATCCGCCACGGCTACAAGCTGGGCCAGAAGAAGCCCTTCTTCCACAAGCTGGTGCCCGACCTCGTGAAGCTCATGGGCGACGCGTACCCGAAGCTGGTGGCCGACGAGAAGCACATCACCCAGACGTTGAAGGCTGAGGAAGAGCGCTTCTTCGAGACCCTGGCGATCGGCATGGAAATCCTCGACGCGGCGCTGGCCGGCGATGCCAAGGTGCTGCCGGGCGATGTCGCCTTCAAGCTGCACGACACCTACGGCTTCCCGCTCGACCTGTCGGCCGACGTGTGCCGCGAGCGCGGCCTGAGCGTCGACGAAGCGGGCTTTCACGCCGCGATGGAAAAGCAGAAGGCTGCGGGCCGTGCCGCCGGCAAGTTCAAGATGGACCGCAACGTCGAGTACGCCGGCGCGGGCAACACCTTCACCGGCTACGACCACCTGGAAGCAAACGCCAAGGTCGTCGCGCTGTACCTCGACGGCGTGGCCATCAATGAACTGAAGGAAGGCCAGAGCGGCATCGTGGTGCTCGACACCACGCCGTTCTATTCGGAGAGCGGCGGCCAGGTCGGCGACCAGGGCGTGCTCGTGGCCGAAGGCGTGCAGTTCGGCGTCGACGACACGCAGAAGATCAAGGCCGACGTGTTCGGCCACCACGGCACGCAAACGCAAGGCACGCTGAAGGTCGGCGACGCGGTCAAGGCCGCGGTCGACACCGCGCGCCGCGCCGCCACCATGCGCAACCACTCGGTCACCCACCTGATGCACAAGGCCTTGCGCGAAGTGCTGGGCGACCACGTGCAGCAGAAGGGCTCGCTGGTCGACGCCGACAAGACGCGCTTCGACTTCGCGCACAACGCACCCGTCACGCGCGACCAGATTCTCGAGATCGAGAAGCGCGTCAACGCCGAGATCCTGGACAACGCGCCCACGCAGGCCCGCGTGATGGACCTCGAGTCGGCCCAGAAGACCGGCGCCATGATGCTGTTCGGCGAGAAGTACGGCGAGACCGTGCGCGTGCTCGACATCGGCACCAGCCGCGAACTGTGCGGCGGCACCCACGTGGGCCGCACGGGCGACATCGGCCTGTTCAAGATCGTCAGCGAAGGCGGCGTGGCCGCCGGCGTGCGCCGCATCGAAGCGGTCACGGGCGCCAACGCGCTGTCGTACCTGCAAGACCTCGAATCGACCGTGCACAGCGTGGCCGCCACGCTCAAGTCGCCGGCCGCCGAGCTGCAGGGCCGCCTCTCGCAGGTGCTCGAGCAGGTCAAGACGCTCGAACGCGAAGTGGGCGCGCTCAAGGGCAAGCTCGCGTCGTCCAAGGGCGACGAGCTCATCGCGCAGGCGGTGGACGTCAACGGCATCAAGGTGCTCGCGGCCAAGCTCGACGGCGCCGACGCCAAGACGCTGCGCGACACCATGGACAAGCTGAAGGACAAGCTGAAGACCGCCGCCATCGTGCTGGCCGCCGTCGACGGCGACAAGGTGCAGATCGCAGCCGGCGTCACGGCCGACAGCATCGGCAAGGTCAAGGCCGGCGAGCTGGTCAACTTCGTGGCGCAACAGGTCGGTGGCAAGGGTGGCGGCAAGCCCGACATGGCCATGGCCGGCGGCACCGATGCCGCGGGCCTGCCGGCTGCGCTGCAATCGGTGCAGGCCTGGGTCGCCCAACGTACCTGAGATCGTCTCGCTCACTCCTCACACAGCACTTCATGTCCGACACGATCCCCGGTGAAGTGCTCGTGATGGGGGCGGGCACCATCGGCTGTTTCATCGGCGGCAGCCTTGCCGCGGCGGGCGTGCCCGTCACCTTTGTGGGCCGTCCACGTGTGCTCGACAAGCTCGCGCGCCACGGCCTCACACTCACCGACCTCGACGGCGCCCGGCACAAGCTGGCGGCCCCCACGCTGCGCCTGTGCGAGCAGGTGCCGGTGGGGGCGCGACCCGCGCTGGTGCTGCTGTGCGTGAAGAGCGGCGCCACGGCCGAGGCGGCGCGTGAGCTGGCCTTTGCGCTGCCTGCCGGCACCACGGTCGTCTCGCTGCAGAACGGCATCTCGAATTGCGCCGCCGCAGGGCAGGCCGGCCCCTCGCTCAATATCCGCGCGGGCATGGTGCCGTACAACGTGGCGGAGATCGACGACGGCGCCTTCCATCGCGGCACGCCCGGCCGTCTGGCCGCGGAAGATGACCCCGCGCTGCGCGACTGGCTGCCCGTGTTCGAACGCGCCGGCGTGCCGCTCGACCTGCATGCCGACCTGCTGCCCGTCCAGTGGGGCAAGCTGCTGCTCAACCTCAACAACCCGGTCAATGCGCTGTCGGGCCTGCCGCTGCGCGACGAGCTCATGCAGCGCGGCTACCGCCGCTGCTTCGCGGCGCTCATCGACGAAACGCTGGACGTGCTGCGCACGGGCGGCATCGTGCCCGCGCAGGTGGCGGCCGTGCCGGCGCGGCGGTTGCCTGGGCTGCTGCGCTTGCCCGACTGGCTGTTTCGCATCGTCGCGGCGCGCATGCTGCGCATCGACGCCAAGGCCCGCTCCAGCATGGCCGATGACCTGGCGCTGGGCCGTCGCACCGAGATCGACGCGCTCAGCGGCGAGGTGGTGCGACTCGCGCAGGAGCATGGCCTGAGCGCACCGCGCAATGCGCGCATGGTCGCGCTGCTCGAGGCCTGGCCGCAAAGCCCGAAGCGCTGGACGGCACGTCAATTGCAGGACGCCCTGGGCCTTTAGGGCCTGTTCATCCGCACATTCATTTCCCCGGAGCCAGCCGATGCCCCACCATTTCGACGACCCCGAAGAAGGCCTTGCCCGCGAGACCAGCCACCCGCGCTTCGTGGCGCTCGCCACCGACGATTTTTACTACGACCTGGCCGATGACTTCAGCCCCTTCGGCAGCGACGACGGCAGCGACACGCTCTCGTTGCTCGAAGACTGGTATCGCGACGGCGGCAAGAACGGCAAGGTCGCGAGCTTCCTCAAGGAGATGCTCGCCGACTGGGACTTCGGCGTGCCGAAATCCATGCACCGAGTCGATGCCGACGTGCGCGAGAAATGGCTGGCAAAGGAAGACATGCACGAGACCTACCTGCAGTCCGAATGCCGCGCGCGCGTCGCGACGGCCTTCGGGCAGCTCAAGATCACGGGCGAGGTCGATCCTGCGATGCGCGACGAGGCAATGGCCGCCATTGCATGCCAACTGGCACTGAACGAGCGCGCCCGTGCGCACCATCCCGACTGGCCGCACGCCGACGAGAACGAGGCGCGCCTGACCTCGATGCAGGCCGTGTTGAACGCCCTCTGACGCGCGGCATCGGCCCGACTGCCTTCCCCTTTGGGTGAGGCCGTCGACGCGCGAGACCAACGAGATGTTGTGCGCACCGGGTCGCTGACCCTGTACCCTCGGCCCATGGCGGCTTTCAAGAGGGAGGGGTTGTCATGCAGGTCCTGATTCTCGGCAGCGGTGTCATCGGCACCTCGGTGGCGTACTACCTGGCGCGCGCCGGGCACGCGGTGACGGTGCTGGAGCGCCAGCCGGCGCCCGCACTCGAAACCAGCTTCGGCAATGCGGGCGAGGTGTCGCCCGGCTACTCGGCGCCCTGGGCCGGGCCCGGTGTGCCGGTCAAGGCGATCAAGTGGATGCTCATGCAGCACAGCCCGCTGGTCATCAAGCCGATGCTCGATCCGGCCATGTGGCGCTGGGGCTTGTCGATGCTGCGCAACTGCACGCAGGCGCGCTACGAACTCAACAAGGGCCGCATGGTGCGGCTCGCCGAATACAGCCGCGATTGCCTGAAAGCACTGCGGGCCGACACCGGCATCCGCTACGACGAGCGCATGCAGGGCACGCTGCAGCTCTTTCGCACGCAGGCACAGCTCGACGGCACCGCGAAAGACGTCGAAGTGCTCAAGGCGTCCGGCGTGCCCTACCAGGTGCTCGGCCGCGACGGCTGCGTCTCGTATGAGCCCGCGCTCGGCGCCGTGAAAGACAAGTTCGTCGGCGGCCTGCGCCTGCCGGGCGACGAGACCGGCGACTGCTTCAAGTTCACGCAGGCGCTCGCCAAGCTGGCCGAAGCCGAGGGCGTGCAATTCCGGTTCGGCGTGACCATCGAGGCCATCGAGCACGACGCGGGGAAGGGCGTGACGGCGGTGCGCACCGACCAAGGCAATTTCACCGCCGACCGCTACGTGGTCGCGCTCGGCAGCTACTCGCCCGCGCTGGTGCGGCCGTTGGGCATCGACCTGCCGGTGTACCCGGTCAAGGGCTTCTCGATCACCGTGCCCATCAGCGACGCGAGCGGCGCGCCCGAATCGACCGTGATGGACGAAACCTTCAAGGTCGCCGTCACGCGCCTGGGCGATCGCATTCGCGTGGGCGGCACGGCGCAGCTCTCGGGCTTCGACCTGGCGCTCGATGCGCGGCGGCGCGACACGCTCGAGCACGTCGTGACCGACCTGTTCCCGCGCGGCGGTTCGGTGCGCGACGCGTCCTTCTGGACCGGCCTGCGCCCCATGACGCCCGACGGCACGCCGGTGATCGGCGCCACCCGCGTGCCCAACCTGCTGCTGAGCACCGGCCACGGCACGCTCGGCTGGACCATGGCGGCCGGCACCGGCCGCGTGATGGCCGACCTGATCGGGGGCAGGGCGCCCGAGATCGACATGGAAGGCCTGACCGTGGCGCGCTACGGCGGGTAGCCAAACCCTGCTCCCACCCTCGAAGGGCGGCCCGAAACGGCCGCCCTTTTTCATGGGGCGTACACGCCCGGTTGCACGTCGGCTAGGGTTTTTACCTAGTCATGAAGTTGTCTTCCTCGGTATTCTCGCGGTGTTCCATTAATAAATCGTTGTTTCTTTAGTGAAACAAGCCACCGATTCCACGGACCCTCGATGACACACACTCGCCGCCTCGCCATCGCCGCTGCCATCTCCCTGGCCGCCGCTTGCGCTTCCGGATTCGCCTGGGCAGACACCTACCCCAGCAAGCCGATCACGCTGGTCGTTGCCTATCCGGCGGGTGGCGACACCGACGCCCTGGCGCGCCTGTACGCCGAGAAGCTCTCGGCCCGCGTCGGCCAGCCCGTGGTGGTCGACAACCGCCCCGGCGCCAGCGGCATCATCGGCAGCGCCTTCGTGTCGAAGGCCGCGCCCGACGGCTACACGCTGCTGCTCGCGCCCAGCACCTTCTCGATCGCGCAGCTGGTGCTCAAGACCGGCAGCGCCTCCGGCTATGACGTGCTCAACGGCTTCACGCCGATCGTGCAGACCGGCAGCCTTCCGCTGTTCCTCGTGGCCAGCGGCGCCAAGGGCTACACCGGCCTGAAGGACGCGGTGGCTGCAGCCAAGGGCGGCAAGTCGCTGAGCTACGCCAGCCCGGGCAGCGGTTCGCCGATGCACATCCTCGGCGAGATGTTCGCCCGCGCCTCGGGCACCAGCCTGGCGCACGTGCCGTACAAGGGCGTGGCGCCCGCCGTCAACGACGTGCTCGGCGGCCACGTGCCGGTGACCTTCATCACGCTCGGCCCGGTGGCGCCCTACATGCCCAACGGCAAGATGGTTCCGCTGGCCGTGGCCTCGAAAGAACGCTCGCCGCTCGCCCCCAAGGTGCCGACCTTCGCCGAGCTGGGCTACAAGGACGTCGAGCTGACCGCCTGGAACGGCCTGTGGGGCCCGCGCAACCTGCCGCCTGAAGTCGTGAAGACGCTCAACGGCCACTTCAACGAGATCCTGAAGATGCCCGACATCGTGTCGCGCATGGCCGTGCTGGGCACCACGCCCGTGGGCGGCGACGCCGACGTGCTCGCCAAGACCAACGCCGCCGACTTCGCGCGCTTCGGCAAGGTCATCAAGGAACTCGGCATCCAGGCCGACTGAACCTCACCCAACCCGACGTGACGCCCGCCATGACCGACCTCAAAGCCATCGCCGATCCCTCCAGCCTGCAGTCGCTGCTGGCCGAGATGCCCGCCAACCTGCTGGCCGGCCGCCGCGTGCTCGTGACCGGCGGTGCGCG
This sequence comes from Variovorax sp. YR752, assembly GCF_943372545.1. Classification (NCBI taxonomy): domain Bacteria; kingdom Pseudomonadati; phylum Pseudomonadota; class Betaproteobacteria; order Burkholderiales; family Comamonadaceae; genus Variovorax; species Variovorax sp. YR752. The sequence goes on from NZ_CALRZC010000058.1 coordinate 25,256, forward strand.
CGGCCTGGGCCTGGCGTTCGCGCAGTGCGTGGCCGCGGCGGGCGCGAGCGTGGTGCTGGCCGACATCCTCGGCGAGCTGGCCGAGGCCGAAGCCCAGGCGCTGCGCGATGCCGGCCGCACGGCGCATGCGCTGGCGATCGACCTGTCGAACCCGGCCTCCATCGAGGCAGGCGCCGCCGAGGCGGTGCGCCTGCTCGGTGGCCTGGACGGCCTCGTCAACAACGCCGCCATCACCAACTCGGGCGGGCGCGACGCGCACCAGCTCGAGATCGACATGTGGGACCGCGTGATGAACGTCAACGTGCGCGGCAGCTGGCTCATGGGCCGTGCCTGCCGCCCCGCGCTGGCGGCCAGCGGCCGTGGCGCCATCGTCAACCTCGCGTCGGACACGGCGCTGTGGGGCGCGCCCAACCTGCTGGCCTATGCATCGAGCAAGGGCGCCGTCATTTCCATGACGCGCTCGCTGGCGCGTGAATGGGGTGGCGACAACATCACGGTGAATGCCGTGGCGCCCGGCCTCACGCTGGTCGAGGCCACCGAGTACGTGCCGATGGCGCGCCACCAGAAGTACCTCGAAGGCCGCGCCATCCCGCGCGAGCAGCAGGCGGCCGACGTCTGCGGCGCCACCGTGTTCCTGCTGTCCGGCCTGGCGCGCTTCGTCACCGGCCAGCTGCTTGCCGTCAACGGCGGCTTCGCGATGCACTGAGCGAATCACTGAACAAATTTTCCCGACCAAGGAGTACACCCATGAGCGATTTGTCCGAACAGCAAAAGATCAACAGCAACACCGCCGCTGCCGATGTCGGCAGCACCCTGGTGCAGCCCGAAGGCAGCAGCCTGGCCGAGTGGATGAACACCCGCATCGCGCGCTACGAAACCCGCACGTACGACTGGGATGCGCTGAAGTTCCAGGCCGACTTCGACCCCAAGTTCCGCCGCGCGCAGATGCGCTACGTGGGCACCGGCGGCACCGGTGTCGCGGCCGACACCAACACCGTGCCTTCGGAGAACTTCACCTTCTCGACCATGGTGATTCCCGCCGGCCACGAAGGCCCGCCGCACCTGCACACCGACGTGGAAGAAGTGTTCTTCCTCATCCGCGGCAAGCTCAAGGTCGTCATCGAGAAAGATGGCGAGCGCTTCGAAACCATCATGACCGACCGCGACCTGATCTCGGTGCCGCCCGGCGTGTACCGCGAAGAGATCAACATCGGCGACGAAGACGCGCTGATGTGCGTGATGCTCGGCGCACAGAAGCCGATCAAGCCGACGTACCCGGCCGACCATCCGCTGGCCAAGATCAAGCGCTGAGCGAACGAGTGAGCGAGCAGGCCATGGGCACCATCGACATCCCCGCGCAGACCCTGCCGGCTTCCGAGCTGGCGCGGCTCGACGCACGCTTTCCGGCCCGCGACGTCGCGGTCGGCAACGGCGCGGTGGTGTCGGTGCGCGAATGCGGACAGGGCCCGGTGATCGTGTGCCTGCACGGCATCGGCTCGGGCGCGGCCTCGTGGCTCGACACCGCGGCGCTGCTGGCGCCGCAGGCCTGCCTCATCGCGTGGGACGCACCAGGCTATGGCCGCTCGACGCCGCTGGCCTCGGCCGCGCCGACCGCTGCCGACTACGCCGCGCGCCTTGAAGAAATGCTCGACGCGCTCTCGATCCGCTCCTGCGTGCTCGTCGGCCATTCGCTGGGCGCCATCACCGCCGCATCGGCTGCGCGCAGCGAGTCGAGCACCAGTGAGCGCATCCGCCGCCTCGTGCTCGTGAGCCCCGCCATCGGCTATGGCGCCCCCGACCGCATCGACGCCCGCGCCAAGGTGCGCGCCGAACGCCTCGCCACGCTCGACGACCTCGGCATCGCCGGCATGGCCGCCCAACGCGCGGGCCGGCTCGTGTCCGACGGTGCCTCCGAGCACGCCCGCCAGTGGGTGCGCTGGACCATGGCGCGCCTGAACGACCACGGCTACCGCCAGGCCGTCGAACTGCTGTGCAACGCCGACCTGCTGGCCGACCTGCCGCCGCCGATGCCCGTGCGCGTGGCCTGCGGTGCGCTCGACGTCGTCACGCCGCCGGCCGCCTGTGAAGAAGTCGCGCGCCGCTGCGGCGTGCCCCTTGAATTGGTGGACGATGCGGGTCACGCCGGCTATGTGGAACAACCGCAGGCCGTCGCCGCCTTGCTGCGCGAATCGCTCGCCGGCTGACCCGACACGAACAAGAGAACCGAGAGGAATTCCCAGATGGCCACCGACAACGAAGTGATGGAAGAGGGCGCAGACCGCTACAACGTGCCCGCGCTGGAGCGCGGCCTGCGCGTGCTGTGCGAGTTCAGCCGCGAGAGCCGCACGCTCTCCGCGCCTGAGCTGGCGCGCCGCTTCGACCTGCCGCGCTCGACCGTCTTCCGCCTGCTCACCACGCTGGAGAACATGGGGTTCCTCGAGCGCGCCGAGGGCGGACGCGACTATCGCCTGGGCCTGGCCGTGCTGCGCCTGGGCTTCGAATACCTGGCCTCGCTGGAACTCACGCAACTGGGCACGCCGTTGCTCAACCGCCTGTGCGACGAACTGCGCACGCCCTGCAACCTCGTGGTGCGCGACGGCCGTTCGATCGTCTACGTTGCCAAGGTGGCGCCGGCCACGCCGTTCGCCAGCTCGGTCACGGTGGGCACGCGCCTGCCGGCCCACGCCACGGTGCTGGGCCGCATCCTGCTGGAAGACCTCACGCTGCCGCAGCTGCGCGCGCTGTACCCCGAAGACAAGCTCGAGACCTTCTCGCCGAGCACGCCCAAGACCGTGAACGAGCTGTTCGACATGGTGCAGGCCGACCGCCAGCGCGGCTATGTGCTGGGCGAGGGCTTCTTCGAATCGAACATCTCGACCATCGCCGCACCGGTGCGCGACCACAGCGGCCACATCGTGGCGGCGCTGGGCGCCACCATCACCTCGGGCCACATCGACGAGAACCGCATGGACGAGATGGTGCTGCGCGTGCGCGGCACGGCCGACGAGATCTCGGGCCTGCTCAATTACTCGCCTGCACGCACCGCCAAGGTGGTTCCGCTGCGCAGCGCCTGACACGCTTTTTTCGATCATGACGACCTTCGCCCCTTCCTCTTCCTTCTTCGCCGCCGACGCACTGGCCGGCCGCGTGGCCGTGGTCACGGGCGGGTCGTCGGGCATCGGCTTGGCCACGGTCGAGCTGCTGCTCGGCTGCGGCGCTTCCGTGGCCCTGTGTGGCCGCAACGCCGAACGGCTCGATGCCGCCGTGGCTGGCCTGCGCGCCCAGTACCCCGACGCGAAGCTGTTCGCACAGACCTGCGACGTGCGCGACGCCGCCTCGGTGCGCGCCTTCGCCGCCGCCAGCGAGGCCGCGCTCGGCCCGGCGTCGATGCTGGTCAACAATGCAGGGCAGGGGCGTGTGTCCACGTTCGCAGACACCGACGATGCGGCCTGGATGGAAGAGCTGCATCTGAAGTTCTTCTCGGTCATCCACCCCACGCGCGCCTTCCTGCCGCAGCTCGGCGCACAACGCGCCGTGCTCGGCGATGCCGCCATCGTCTGCGCCAACTCGCTGCTGGCGCGCCAGCCCGAGCCGCACATGGTCGCCACCTCGGCCGCGCGTGCCGGCCTCTTGAACCTCGTGCGCTCCATGGCCACCGAGTTCGCGCCGCAGGGCGTGCGCGTCAACGGCATCCTCATCGGCCTGGTCGAGTCGGGCCAGTGGCGCCGCCGCTTCGAAGCGCGCGAAGACAAGTCGCAGGACTGGGCCGCCTGGAGCCGCCAGCTCGCCACCACCAAACACATCCCGCTGGGTCGTCTGGGGCTTCCGACCGAAGCCGCGCGCGCGATCCTTTTCCTTGCTTCACCGCTCGCGTCGTACACGACCGGCAGCCACATCGATATTTCCGGAGGCCATTCCCGCCATGCGTGAGCCCACCCCCAGCCTTGCCCACTTCGTGTGGCTTCTGCACCCCCTCAAGGGGACAACACCAGCGGCCCGGCAAAGCCGGTTCCGCGGTGTTTCCCGCCTCGGCCGCGCTGATATCTGCGAGTGCTCCATCTAATTAAGTTCCAGGGCTATCTGAAATGAAAACGAACCAAGTCACGGTCGGCGCCGTCGTCGCTGCCTTTCTCGAGCAGTGCGGCGTCAAGGCAGCCTTCGGCGTCATCTCGATCCACAACATGCCGATCCTCGATGCCTTCGCGCAGCGCGGCACGGTGCGCTTCATCTCGGCGCGCGGCGAGGCCGGCGCGGGCAACATGGCCGACGCCTATGCGCGTTCCACCGCCAGCCTGGGCGTGTGCATCACCAGCACCGGCCCGGCCGCGGGCAACATCGCGGGCAGCATGGTCGAGGCGCTGACCGCCGGCGCGCCGCTGTTGCACATCACGGGCCAGATCGAGACGCCGTACCTGGACAAGGGCATGTCGTACATCCACGAAGCGCCCGACCAGCTCACCATGCTCAAGGCCGTGTCGAAGGCCGCACTGCGCGTGCGCAGCGTCGAGACGGTGCTCGGCACGCTCAAGCGCGCGGTGCAACTCGCGATGACGGCGCCGACCGGCCCGGTCAGCGTGGAGATTCCGATCGACATCCAGTCGGCACTCACGACCATGCCGCCCGACCTGTCGCCGCTGCCCATCGAGCGCCCCGTGCCTTCGGCCGCCGGCCTCGATGCACTGGCCGCACGCCTGGCCACCGCCCAGCGTCCGATGCTGTGGGTCGGCGGCGGTGCCCGCCACGCCCGTTCGGCCATCCAGCGCCTGCAGAAGCTGGGCTTCGGCGTGGTCACGACCACGCAGGGCCGCGGCACGGTGCCCGAGGACGACGCCGGTTCGCTCGGCGCCTACAACATCCAGAAGCCCGTCGAGGCCTTCTATCAGACCTGCGATGCGATGCTCGTGGTCGGTTCGCGCCTGCGCGGCAACGAGACGCTCAAGTACGAACTGAAGCTGCCGCGCACGCTGTACCGCATCGACGCCGATGCCGCTGCCGAAGGCCGTTGCTATGCGTCCGAAGCTTTTGTCTGCGGCGATTCCGCACTGGCTCTCGACGGCCTCGCCGATCGCCTCGAAGCCGCCAAGTACAAGGCCGACCCGCAGCTGCTGGTCGACCTGCGCGCCGCGCACGACCAGGCTGTGGCCACGCTGCGCGATGGCCTCGGCCCGTACGCCGAGCTCGTGCGCCAGCTGCAGTCGGTGGCCGGCCGCCAGTTCAACTGGGTGCGCGACGTCACGGTGTCGAACAGCACCTGGGGCAACCGCGAGCTGCGCGTGTTCGAACCCGGCGCCGGCGTGCACGCCACGGGCGGCGGCATCGGCCAGGGCATGCCCATGGCGATCGGCGCGGCCATCGGCGCGGCGGTGACGGGCTCGGGCCGCAAGACCTTCTGCCTGGCCGGCGACGGCGGCTTCATCCTGAACCTGGGCGAGCTGGCCTGCATGGTGCAGGAGAAGGCGCCCATGGTCATCGTGCTCATGAACGACAAGAGCTACGGCGTCATCAAGAACATCCAGGACGCGCAGTACGGCGGCCGCCAGTGCTACGCCGAGCTGCACACGCCCGACTACGACCTGCTGTGCCAGTCGATCGCGCTGCCGCATGCCCGCGTGAAGGACCTGGCCGACCTGCCGGCGCATCTGGACAAGGCGCTCGCCGCCGACGGCCCGTTCCTGCTGGAGATCGACATGCTGTCGATCGGCGGTTTCAAGACCACCTTCGCCGGCCCGCCGACCAACACGGTCACGCAGATTCCCGCGCTCGGCGCGGCCCAGTGAGCGAACGCGGAGCCCCACGCATGACCACTGCCATCACGCGCATTGCACTCGTCGGCTGCGGAGCCATCGGCACCTCGGTGCTCGAACTGCTGCGCGGCGATCCCGCCCTGAAGGTGGTGGCGATCGTCGTGCCGGCCGAAGGCGTTGCCGCCGCGCAGAAGGTCGCGCCCGACGTGCAAGTGGGCAGCGCCGTGCCCGCGAGCGGCATCGACCTCGTGGTCGAGACCGCCGGCCATGCCGCCATCGAGCAGCACGTATTGCCCGCGCTGGCACGCGGCACGCCCTGCGTGGTCGCGTCGGTCGGTGCGCTGTCGGCCACGGGCTTCGCCGAGAAGCTCGAAGCCGCCGCCATCGCCGGCCATACGCAGGTGCAACTGATTCCCGGCGCCATCGGCGGCATCGACGCGCTTGCCGCGGCCCGCATCGGCGGCTTGAGCAGCGTGCGCTACACGGGCCGCAAGCCGCCGCAGGCCTGGAAGGGCACGCCGGCCGAGCAGGGCCGCAACCTCGACACGTTGACCCACGAAACCGTCATCTTCGAAGGCAGCGCGCGCGAAGCGGCCTTGCTCTATCCGAAGAACGCCAACGTGGCGGCCACCGTGTCGTTCGCGGGCCTGGGCCTCGACCAGACGCTGGTGCGCCTCATTGCCGACCCGGCCACCACCGAGAACGTGCACACCGTCGAAGCCGAAGGCGCCTTCGGCAGCTTCGCGCTGACCATGCGCAACAAGCCGCTCGCGGCCAACCCCAAGACCTCGGCCCTGACCGTGTACAGCGCCGTGCGCGCGCTGCGCAACCGCGTCGCGCCCCTGGCCATCTGACTGACCTTCCGAGTCACCCCATGATCTCCACCGAACTCCTTCCGATCTGCATCGCCGGCGAATGGCGCCTGGGCGGCGGCGACGTCTACGAAAGCCTGTACCCGGCCACCGGCGAGCCCATTGCGCGCCTGAAGGCCGCGAGCCTGGCTGACGTCGAAGAAGCCATCACGCGCGCCGACCACGCCTTTCGCAGCAGTGGCTGGGCGCAACGCCTGCCGCACGAGCGCGCCGCCGTGCTGCACCGCGTGGCACAGCTGATTCGCGAAGAGGGCGAGTCGCTCGCGCAGAAGCAGCGCCTGGACAACGGCAAGCCGATCAGCGAAACGCGCAACCTGGTGGCCAGCGCCGCGGCCACCTTCCAGTTCTTCGCCGCCGCGCTCGAGACGCTCGAAGAAACCATCACCCCCTCGCGCGGTGCCTTCGTCACGATGAGCGTGCACGAGCCCATGGGCGTGGTCGCGGCCATCACGCCGTGGAACTCGCCCATCGCAAGCGAAGCCCAGAAGCTGGCGCCCGCGCTGGCCGCCGGCAACGCGGTGGTCGTGAAGCCCGCCGAAGTCACGCCGCTCATGGCGCTGGAGCTGGCGCGCATCTGCGAGCTGGCCGGCGTGCCCAAGGGCATCGTGAGCGTGCTGCCGGGCAAGGGCTCGGTGATTGGTGACGCGATCACCAAGCACCCGCTGGTCAAGCGCGTGTCGTTCACCGGCGGCACCACCACCGGCAAGCACATCGCCCACATCGCGGCCGACAAGATGATGCCGGTGTCGCTCGAGCTCGGCGGCAAGTCGCCGACCATGGTGCTCGACGATGCCGACCTCGACCATGCGGTGAACGGCGTGCTGTACGGCATCTTCAGTTCGTCGGGCGAGTCGTGCATCGCGGGCTCGCGCCTGTTCGTGGCCCGGAGCATCTACGACGAGTTCCTCACGCGGCTGGCCGAAGGCGCCAATGCATTGCGCGTGGGCGACCCGGCCTCGGAGCGCACGCAGATGGGGCCGCTCATCACGGCCAAGCACCGCGAAGGCATCGAGCGCTATGTGGACCTGGGCGTGTCCGAAGGCGGCCGCATCCGCACGGGCGGCGTGCGCCCGCACGGCGCGGACTACGACAAGGGCTACTTCTACCAGCCGACCATCCTCGAAGGCCTGACCAACAACGCCCGCATCAGCCAGGAAGAAATCTTCGGCCCGGTGCTGGTCGCGATGCCCTTCGACAACGAGGAAGAACTGATCGCGCAGGCCAACGACAGCATCTACGCGCTGGCCGCCGGCGTGTGGAGCCGCGACTTCAAGCGCGCCTGGAAGCTGGGCCGCGCGGTGCAGGCCGGCACGGTCTGGGTCAACACCTACAAGCAGTTCTCGGTCTCGACGCCGTTCGGTGGCTGGCGCGACAGCGGCCTGGGCCGCGAGAAGGGCCGCGAAGGCATCTTCCAGTACATGGAGCAGAAGAGCATGTACTGGGGCACGAACGAACAACCGCTCCCGTGGGCGAACTGAAGAGGAACACACGATGAGCGTACTTGGCATCGACCAGATCACCTACGGCGCGGACGACCTGCCTGCCTGCCGCCAGTTCTTCCAGGACTGGGGCCTTTCACTGACATCCGAAGCCGCCGACGAACTCGTCTTCGAGTGCCTCAACGGCTGCAAGGTGGTCGTTGTGGCGTGGGACAAGCCCGGCCTGCCGCCCGCGATGGAAGAGGGCCCGACGCTGCGTGAAGTGGTGTGGGGCGTGGAAAGCGACGCCGACCTGGACCGCTACGCCGCCGCCATCGCACAAGACCCGGCCTTCGTCGACACCACGATCGGCGGCGCGCGCCGCATCGGCTGCACCGACCCCAACGGCCTGGCCGTGCGCCTGCAGGTCAGCCGCAAGCGCGCGGTCGAGGTCGATTGCGGCGCCATGAACACCTGGAACGCCAAGCCGCGCGTGAACCAGCCCGCACCCATTTACGAACGCGCCACGCCGATCGAGGTCGGCCACGTCGTGTTCTTCGTGAGCGACGTGAAGGGCACGAGCGCGTTCTACGCGCAGCGCTTCGGCTTCGTCTCGTCCGACGGCTATCCGAACCGCGGCGCCTTCATGCGCTGCGCGCCCGAGGGCGGCCACCACGACCTGTTCCTGCTGCAGATTCCTTCGGGCAAGCGCGGGCTCAACCACGTGGCTTTTACCGTGCGCGACATCCACGAGGTGTTCGGCGGCGGCCTGCATTTCTCGCGCTGCGGCTGGGACACGCAACTGGGCCCGGGCCGTCACCCGGTGTCGTCCGCGTACTTCTGGTACTTCAAGAACCCGGCCGGCGGCCTCATCGAGTACTACGCCGACGAAGACCAGCTCACCGCCGACTGGCAGCCGCGCGAGTTCGAGCCCGGCCCGACCGTGTTCGCCGAATGGGCGGTCGATGGCGGCCTCGACGGCCACACGCGCCGCCAGAAGAACGCGGAAGGCCCGAAAGGTGCTTTCCTGACCGAAAAGAAGTGAACCCGGTGAACCTCATGCAACGACGTTTTTCTTTCTCCCTGATGGCGGCCGCCGCGCTGGCCATCGCCTTGCCCGCGCACGCACAGAGCGACGTGCACAAGCAGCTGTCGAGCGACCGCTTCACCATCGTCTCGCCGTTCCCGCCCGGCGGCCCCGTCGACACGCTGGCCCGCGTGCTGTCCGACGGCCTGGCCAAGCGCTACGGCCAGGCGGCCGTGGTCGAGAACCTCGTGGGCGCGGCCGGCAACATCGGCATCGACAAGGTCAAGCGCGCGAAGGGCGACGGCCACACGCTGCTCGTGGTGCCGGCCGGCAACCTCACGATCAACCCGACGCTGATGCCGAACTTCCCGTTCAACATCGAAAAAGACTTCGTGCCCGTCACCATGCTCGCCAAGGCGCCCAACGTGCTGGTGGCCGCACCGGCCTCGGGCATCAAGAGCGCGAAAGAACTGGTGGCCATGGCCAAGGCCAAGCCCAACACGCTGTCGTATGCCTCGCCCGGCGTGGGCAGCGGCCTGCACCTGGCGGGCGAGCTGTTCAAGCAGCAGGCCGGCATCGACCTGCTGCACGTGCCCTACAAGGGCACGGCGCCCGCGCTCAACGACGTGCTCGGCGGCTCGGTGCCGCTGATGTTCAGCAACCTGCCCGCGACCATGCCCTTCATCAAGAACGGCAAGCTCATCGCACTGGGCGTGACCGAAGCCAAGCGCAGCCCCGCCGCACCCGACATTCCCACGCTGGCGGAGCAGGGCATCCAGGGCGTCGCCGTGACCTCGTGGTACGGCCTGCTGGCTCCCAAGGGCACGCCGCCCGCCGTGGTCGAGCAGCTCGCGAAAGACGCGGCCGAGATGCTGGCGCAGCCCGACGTGCGCGAGCGCCTGAAGGCACAAGGCATGACCGACGCGGCCATGAAGCCCGCCGAGTTCGCCACCCACATCCGCGATGAGACGGCCGTCTGGGCCCGGATCATCAAAGCCCGCAACATCGTGGCCGAGTGAGCCGCGCACAAGAACAAGCAGAGACAGCATGAACACCAATGAATCCACCATCGGCATCGTCGGTGCCGGCATCGGCGGCCTGGTCGCCGCCATCGCACTGCGCCGCGCCGGGCACGACGTGGTCGTGTTCGAGCAGGCCAGGCAGTTCGCCCGCGTCGGCGCCGACATCAACCTCACGCCGAACGCCGTGCGCGCACTCGACGGCCTGGGCGTGGGCGAAGCCGCCCGCGTGACGGCAGCGCGCCCGTCGCACCGCATCAGCCGCACCTACGACAGCGGCGAAGAAACCTCGCGCCTCGAAATGGCCGACTCGGCCGAACAGCGCTACGGCGCGCCGCAGCTCACCATCCACCGCGCCGACCTGCTGGCCGCGCTGGCCGACATGTTCCCCGCCGATCGCGTGGCACTCAGCAAGCGCGCCGAGACCATCGCGGCCGACGACAACGGCGTGACCCTGTCGTTCAGCGACGGCACCAGCGCCCGCGTGGGCGTGCTCCTTGGTGCCGATGGCATCCACTCGGGCGTGCGCACCGCGATGTTCGGCGCCGAGAGCCCGCGCTTCACGGGCATCGTCGCCTACCGCGCCGTGGTGCCCGCCGAGCGCGTGGCCGGCGTGCCCAACCTGGGCGCCTTCACCAAGTGGTGGGGTCCGAACCCGCAGAGCCAGATCGTCACGTTCCCGCTGAACCGCGGCAAGGACATCTTCATCTTCGCGACCACGCCGCAGGACACCTGGCACCTCGAGTCGTGGACCGCGCCGGGCAGCGTCGACGAGCTGCGCGAGCAGTACGTGGCCTACCACCCCGAGGCGCGCGCACTGCTCGACGCCTGCGACACCGTGCTGAAGACCGCGCTGTACGAGCGCGACCCGATGCCCGCCTGGGCGCAGGGCCGCCTGGCGCTGCTGGGCGATGCCGCGCACCCGATGCTGCCCTTCATGGCGCAGGGCGCCGGCATGGCGATCGAAGACGCCGTGGTGCTGTCGCGCCACCTCGACGGCGTGGCCATGGCCGACATTCCCGCCGCGCTGCAGGCCTACCAGACCGCGCGCATCGAACGCGCCAGCCAGGTGCAGCTGGGCTCGCGCGGCAACAACTGGCTGCGCGAAGGCGGCAACGCCGACTGGGTGTACGCCTACGACGCCTGGGCCGTGCCGCTGGGCGTGCCGGCGCAAGGCGCTGTCGCCGCTACTGCCTGAAATTTTTCTCCTCGCCCTACGGAGGCTCACGATGCAACAAGACCGCTTTCTCCAACCGCACCAGGCGCGCCAGCGCCCCGCGACCACCTACGAAGACCTGCTGGGCGACGTGATCGAACGCGCCTATGGCGACGGCATCCATGACCTGCCGGGCCTCGTGCAGCGCCTGAACGACAGCGGCCTGGCCACGCCGGGCGGCCTCGCATGGACCGAGGCGCTGTACCGCAAGGAAATGGCCACGCTGGCCGGCTGAGGAGAACCACCATGACCATCGCCATCCATCCCGTCGCACCGGCCCCTGTCGATCCGGTCGACCACCTGCTCGAGATCGGCCTGAAAGACCTCTGGTACCCGATCTGCCCCTCGCACTTCATCAAGGAGAACCCGATCTCCCTGCGCCGCCTCGGCCGCAAGATTGCGCTGTGGCGCGACGGCGAAGGCGTGCTGCACGCGCTGGAAGACCGCTGCCCGCACCGCGGTGCACCGCTGTCGCAAGGCGTGATCCTGGGCGACCGGCTCTCGTGCCCGTACCACGGCGTTGAAGTGCGCCACGACGGCGTGGTCACGCGCGTGCCCGGCAGCCCGGGCTGCAAGCTCGAAGGCTCCCGCGCGACGCGCCACTTCCACGTGCAGGAGCGCGCGGGCGCCGTGTTTCTCTACAACTCGAAGGAGCCGGTCGACGTGCCGCCGCCGCTGGTGCTGCCCGAGCAGCTCACCGACGAGGCCGAGTACGCCAACTTCCTTTGCTACACGGAGTGGAAGGGCGACTACCGCTACGTGCTGGACAACGTGATGGACCCGATGCACGGCACGTACCTGCACAAGCAGTCGCACTCGATGGCCGAGGGCGACTCGAGCGCCAAGTTCGGCGTCCGCCCGACCGACATCGGCTTCGTGTTCGAGAAGGAAGGCCAGCGCAACGTCAACTTCGACTGGACCGAGTGGGCCGACACCGGCATCCACTGGATGCGCCTGGAAATTCCGTACCCGAAGACCGGCGGCCCCGGCGGCAACTTCATCATCATCGGCGCCTTCTCGCCGATGGCCAACGGCATGACCGCCACCTTCTTCTGGCGCGCACGCAAGCTGGCGCCGGGCTGGGAGCGCGACACCTGGCGCTTCCTCTACAAGAACCGCCTCGAGGCGCGCCACTGGCACGTGCTGGAACAAGACCGCGTGATGCTCGAAGAGATGGAAGCCGACGCCAACCAGCACGAGAACCTGTACCAACACGACCTGGGCATCGTCCGCCTGCGCCGCCACATGCGCAACCTCGCGCAAGCGCAGCTGGCCGAAGCCGAGGCCGCCACGGCCTGAACTGCAAGCAAGCGAGCATCGCCATGTCTTCCCCTACGCTGAACGCCCTCGTGCACACCATGCGCTACGAGGCCGACGGCATCGTCAGCGTCGAGTTCCGGCCGGCCACGCCGGCGGTGGACTTTCCCGCCTTCGAGGCCGGCTCCCACATCGACCTGCACCTGCCCAACGGGCTGGTGCGCAGCTACTCGCTGTGCAACCCTTCGAGCGACCGCCAGCGCTACGTGGTGGGCGTGCTCAACGACCGCAAGAGCCGCGGCGGCTCGCGCTACGTGCACCAGCAACTGCGCGTGGGCATGACGCTGCCCATCTCTGCACCGCGCAACAACTTCAAGCTGGAAGAGGGCGCCGAACGCTCGGTGCTCGTGGCCGGCGGCATCGGCGTGACGCCCATCTGGTGCATGCTGCAGCGGCTCATCGCCATCGGCAAGCCCGTCGAAATCGTCTACTGCGCGCGCACCCGCAAGGA
>NZ_CALRZC010000059.1:0-38147 GCF_943372545.1 Variovorax sp. YR752
CGAAGGCCTGCAGGCCTGGATGGACGGCCGCACCGAGCCGGCCGGCATGCCGCGCCACGCCGACTTCGTCGCCGGCATCCGCGAGGCGCTGGACCACGTGCGCGCCGCCCATGAGGGCGCGGTGCTGATCGTCTCCAGCGGCGGGCCGATCGCCACCGCGGTGGCCGACGTGCTCGGCGCGCCGAACGACACCGCCATCGAGTTGAACCTGCGCATCCGCAACAGTTCGGTCAGCGAGTTCGTGTTCAGCCCCAAGCGGCATTCGCTGCTCAGCTTCAACACCTTGCCGCACCTCGCCGGGCCGGAACAGGCCGGCTGGATCACCTACAGCTGAGGCTCGCCGGCGCTCCGCCGAGCGGCTTGAGCCGGGTCAAGACCAGCATCCGGCGAGCAGCATGCCGGCGAGCGAGCGGGAATAGTCGTCGCGGTCACCGGCCCTGCGTTGCCGCGAGGGGTGGTGCATCAATGAGAATGCGTCAGCCCGTCGCGTGGGTTGCATCGGCCGCCGCGAGTGGGACAGCCCTCGCCGCCATGCCCCAGGTTCCCGTCTCACCCGCACTGCGCTCGCTGTTCGACACCGTGGCCACCCACCTGCAGGCGCAGGACATGCCACGCGCGCTCGATGCGGCCCAGCGCGCGCTGGCCGCGGCGCAGACGCCGGCCGAACGTGCCGGTGCGCAGTACTGCATGGCCAGGTGGCACTACATCCGCGGCGAGCTGGACATCGCGATCGGGCTCGCCGCCGACGTCTGCACGACGGCGGCCGACGCAGACGCGCCGATCTGGCTCGCACGTGCGAGAACGCTGCAGGCGCGCTGCCTGAACGCCGTCGGCGAGTCACCATCCGCGCTGGACCTGACGCTGCTGGCCATGCAGGGACTGGCGACGGCCGAACCCGACAGCGACGGGCTGGACGAGGCCCGTCAGGCCGCGACCATCGCCCTGGGCGTCATCCATCTCGACCTCGGCGACCTGCCGGCGGCCATGCAGTGGTGCGAGCGCGCTGTCGAGCTGGCCCGCCCGTTGCAGAACCAGGCAGCCTACGGCGCCGCCGTCGACACCGTCGCCTGTGTGCACAGCGCCATGGCGGCGCGAGCGCGCGACGCCGGCGATGCCGCGCTGGCCGAGCAGCACGAGCGCATCGCCATCGCCCGCTCCACCGAGGCTGTGCAGGTGGCCCATCGCATCGGCCATGTCGACTACGAATCGAGCGCGCTGCTCAATCTGGCCGAGTCGCTGACGCTGGTGGGCGAGCCGACACAGGCCCTGACCCTGCTGCAGGACTGGGCACGGCAGCACCCGGAGCTGCTGCCGCGCCAGCGCTCGCACCTGCACGACTCGCTCGGGCTGATCCACCTGGCGATGGGTCATCCCGCGGAAGCAGTGCCGGTCTTCGAGTCCGCCCTGGCAATCAACGACGACCGGGTGCACCGCGCGACCATCACCGAGCATCTGTCCACGGCCCTGGAACGCTGCGGCCGCTGGCAGGAGGCCCTGGTGCGACACAAGGAGTTCCATGCGCTGCATGCCCAGGTCAGTGCGGAACGGGCCCAGCGCAACGCCCGCGTCGCGGCGCTGCACCTGGACGCCGAGCAGGAGCGCGCACGGGCACGTGTGCTGACCACCAGCAACGACCAGCTGCGCCGCCGCGCCGAGGACCTGCAGCGCATGACCGTGGAGGACCCGCTCACCGGGCTGGCGAACCGCCGCCACATCGATGCCCTGCTGTCCGGCCCGCAGGACGGCCACTGGCTGGCCATCGTCGACGTCGACCACTTCAAGCACATCAATGACAACCACTCGCACGCCGTCGGCGATGCCGTGCTGCGCGTGCTGGGTGCCATCCTGCGCGACAACTGCCGGCCGACCGACACGGCCGGGCGGCTGGGCGGCGAGGAGTTCATCGTCCTGTACCGCGGCGAGCCGCCGGCCGGCCTTCCGGCCGCCGAGCGCCTGCGCCAGCGCGTGGCCGCGCACGACTGGTCAGCCGTCGCGCCGGGGCTTCAGGTCACGGTGAGCATCGGTCTGGCCCACGCCACCGAGGCCGCCGACGGTGCAGCCATGCTGGCGCTGGCCGACCGGCGGCTGTATGCGGCCAAGGGGAGCGGCCGCAACCGCGTCGTCGGCAGCGGCTGAACCTGACGGCTGGGGGAGCCTTGGCTCACCGGTTGGCGAAAGGGGGCCGGTGCGTGAAAAGATGTTCACAAAGTCGGCCCGGCTGCCGACGTTGCCGCCTGGGGCGCTGCTCCGCGCGGACGCGCAACGGCACAATGCGGCGATGGATGTCGAACCGGAGTCGGGCGCCGTGCAGGCTCATGGTGGCGACACGGAGACGTTGCTCCTGGCCCGCTGGGCGGACCGGCTGCCCGACCTGGTCGTCCTCGTCGACGCGGATGGCACGCTGCGTTACCTGAATCCCGCGGCGATCGCCGCGCTGGGCCGGGGCGCAGAACCTTTCATCGGCCGCACGCTGGTGCAGGCCGGCCTGTTCGGCGCCGAGGCCGACACGCTGCGCGAGCGCGTGCGATCGGCCTTCGCAGCCGCCGTGCCGACCTTCAATCTGACCTGGACGCGCGATTCCCAGGGGATCGCGGTCTACGCAGTGGACATCGTTCCCGACGCCCAGCAGCGCCGCGCACTGGTACACGCCCGCGAAGCCGCCCGACCGGCGAGCGAACCCACCTTCCGCACCCTCACCGAACACCTGCCCGACGTGATCATCCGCTACGGCGCGAACGGTCGGGCGGTGTACTGCAACCGCGAAATCGACGACCAGGTGTCGGTGAGCGCGCTGCGCGTGGTCGGGCACACACCCAGCGAGGCCGCGCCACCTGGCATGCGCGGCGTCGAGGGCTACGAGGCGCAGCTGTGGCGCACGCTGCGCACCGGCGAGCCGGGCACCTTCGAACTGCAGGTGCCCCACCCCGACGGCACGCTGCGCGTGCACAGCGTGCTCTTCTCCGCCGAACGCGACCTGCACGGCACCATCAGCGGCGCCATCGCCGTCGGGCGCGACACGACCGAGCAGGTGCGCATCCGCGAGGCGCTTGCCGCCAGGGAGCGCGAGTTCCGGACGCTGGCGGAAAATGCCGACGACAACATCGTGCGCTGGGACGAACAGGCACGCATGTGCTACACGAACCCGGCCTTCACACGCTTGATGCAGCGCCCGGCCGAACTGCTGCTTGGCCGCACGCCGCTCGATCTGGCCGCCGACGAGCGGTACCGGCCCGTCTTCGCCGCAGTGCAGCGCGTGCTGCGCGGTGACCAGCCCGAGATGCTGGAGCTTCGCCTGGAAGACCCAGGGCGGGCTGCGCAGGTGCACCAGATCCGTTTCGTGCCCGAACACGACGAGCGCGGCGGGGTCTGCGGCGTGCTGGGCATCGGCCGCGACATCACCGAGAAGGCCGCCTACCTCGAGCGGATCGAGGCGCTGGTGCGTACCGACCCGCTGACCCAGCTGCCCAATCGCCAGGCCCTGCTGGAGCGCGCGCCGGCACTGCTGGCGGCGTCGCGGCGCCACGCCCGCATGACGGCCGTGCTGCTGCTGGACCTGGACCGCTTCAAGTCGGTCAACGACGCGCTCGGCCCGGCGGCGGGCGACGAGCTGCTGTGCGAGTCAGCGCGCCGGCTGGCCTCCTGCCTTCGCGCCAACGACCTGCTGGTGAGGCAGGGCGACGACGAGTTCGTGGTCGTCGCACCGGACATCGACAATGCCGAGTCCCTGGGGGCGATCGCCGACAAGCTGCAGCGTGCAGTGGCAGCGCCGCTGCAGTTGCTGGGCCGCACGGTGCAGGTCAGCGCGAGCATCGGCGTCGCCCTGTTCCCCGGCGATGCCGACACGCTCGAAGCGCTGCTGGTCCATGCCGCCAGCGCGATGCAGCACGCCAAGCGCGGCGGGCGCGGGCGCACCGAGTACTACCGCCGCGAGCTGGGCGAAGCCGTGCAGCGCAGGCTGCTGCTGGAGTCGGCGCTGCGCGAGGCCACACGCGGCGCGGGCCTGGTGCTGCACCTGCAGCCCCAGGTCAGCCTGCAGCACCAGGACCGCATCATCGGCGCCGAGGCGCTGCTGCGCTGGCAGCACCCTGCACTCGGTTTGCTGTCGCCCGATGCCTTCATCGCCATCGCCGAGGACAACGGCAGCATCGTCCCGATCGGCCACTGGGTACTGCACACCGCGGCCGAGTCCGCGGTGCGCTGCAACCGCGGCAGGGCCGAACCGATCCGCATCGCGGTCAACGTCTCGACCCGGCAGTTCGTCGGCGACGATGTGGCAGCCAGCGTGGCCCGCGTGCTGGCCGAGACCGGCTGCGAACCGGCCTGGCTGTCGATCGAGATCACCGAGAGCGCGCTGCTCGAGCAGTCGGCGCGCGTACACAAGGCCTTCGACGCCTTGCACGCTCTGGGCGTGCGCATCGCCCTGGATGATTTCGGCACCGGCTATTCGGCGTTGAACTACCTGGCGCGCTTCCCGGTCGATTGCCTGAAGATCGACAAGAGCTTCGTGCAGGGCATCGATCGCAGCACGCGAGAGGCCGAGCTGGTGAAGGCCTTCATCGCGATGGCGTCGGCCCTGAACCTCGGGCTGGTGGCCGAGGGCGTGGAGACCGACGCGCAGGCGGCCTTCCTGCGTGGCCAGGGCTGCCCGCAGGCGCAGGGATGGCTCTACGGCCGCCCCATGCCAGTGGCGCAGTTCGAGACGCTGCTGGCCGGCAAGGCCATGAACGCCTGAGGCGACCATCGTCTCACGCGGCTCCAGGCAGGAGCCGTTCCGCTATACTCGCGGGCTGTCGCCGGTGTAGCTCAGTTGGTAGAGCAGCGCATTCGTAATGCGAAGGTCGGGAGTTCGACTCTTCTCACCGGCACCATCTTCGAAGGGTCCGTCAGTCCATCAGCCTGACGGGCCCTTTGTCTTTGCGGCCGAACAGTGCGGCAGGCCGCGTGATGCCCCGTCCCGGTTGACCGCGCGCTGCGCCGGGTCCAAGCTGCGCACTGGCGGCGCAGCATGGACTTCACGAACGGCAAGATCGTCTTCATCCTCCTGGTGGCCACGCTGCTGTCGGCGGCTGGCGCGCTGCTGCTGGCGCAACGCTACCGCGCAGCGATGCGCCGGTTGATGAGTGCGGAGGCGGAGGCGGCGCCCTCCCCCGCGCCACACGCCACGCAGGCTGCGACGGCAGCATCCGCACCCCTGACCTGGCAGGACAACCGCCGCGCCGGCCGGCGCATCGCATTGCTGCTGGTGCTCCTCTCGGCCTTGCTGTCGCTGAGCAGCGCCGCGCTGTTCCTCGGCGTGGCGATGCTGGATCAGCACGTGCTCACGCCCTCCCGGCTGACCACGCTCGCCGTGCTCAACCTGTGGCCGGTGATTCCCGTGCTCGGTCTGTTGTGGCGCTGGTCACGGTGGCGTGTGGCCGGCGCGCTGCTGCTGTGGTTCGCCGGCAGCCTGGCCTTGATCGCCTGGCGTTCGATCGAGCCGCAGCCGCTGTCCAGCTCGCTGCTCTTCCTCGCCGGCGAGATCGGCGCGCCGATGCTGCTGATCGGTGCGCTGTGCCTGGGCGGCGCGACGCGCGCGGCAGCGCCCTGGCTGCTGCCCTTGCTGATGCTGCTGGTCGGCGCCTCAGTCGCCGGCGCAGACGCGCTGGCCTGGGTGGTCGCGCAGCGGCCACAGTGGCTGCAGCGCCTGCCGGCCGCGATCGATGCGTACGCGGTGATGGCCGCCTTCGTGCTGCTGCCCTGGCTGATCGCCTGGTGGCCGGCGAAGTGGCTCGGCCGCACGCTGGCCCATGCCTACGCGCGCCACTGGCTGTCGGAGCTGATGGTGCTGTTCACCGCGGTCTGGGGCATCGTGCTGCTGCTGCGCATGCTCGGCGCCTGGGGCGACATGGGCCCGGCGTCGATCGTGATGCTCGCACCGCTGGGCTGGATACCGCTGGTGATGGGGATCGCCGCCCGCGTCCATCGCCCCACCGGCCGGCCGCCGACGCTGCTGGTGCTGCGCGTGTTCCAGCGCGATGCGCAGGTGCAGGCGCTGTTCGACGAGGTGGTCGAACGCTGGCGCGCCAGCGGCAACACGCTGCTGATCGCCGGCACCGACCTGGTCGAGCGCACGCTCGATGCCGGCGACATCTTCGGCTTCCTCGACGGCCGGCTGGCCGAACGCTTCGTGCTGCACCCGTCGCAGCTCGAGGCGCGCATCGCCGCCTTCGACCTCGCGCCCGATGCCGAGGGCCGCCACCGCATCAACGAGGTCTACTGCCACGACAGCACCTGGCAGCAGGCGCTGGATGCGCTGGTGGCGGCCAGCGACGTGGTGCTGATGGACCTGCGCAGCTTCAAGGCGCACAACCGCGGCTGCCGGCACGAACTGGGCGTGCTGGCGAGCGCGCCGCGGCTGGCGCGCGTGGTCGTGCTCACCGATGGCGACACGGCGCTGGCGGAGGCGCGCAGCGACGCCGCCGCGGCGCCGGTCGGCCGCTTCGTCTGGGTCGATGGGTCGCGCATCGACGCCGCCAAGCGGCGCGAGGTGCTGCGGGCATTGTTCGTCACCGATACTCGCGCCACCCCCCTGCCCGCGCCCACCTGATGCCCCCTTCCCCTCCGACCAAGAGCGCCGACCTGCGCGGCGCCGCGCGCCTGGCCACCGACGCGACCGCGGGCCTGACCAGCCTGGTCGAGGCGATGCACGAACGCATCGCGCGGCTGCCCGGATCGAACGCGACGCTCGACGGCCGCACCAACGGCATCAGCGGCCTGGTCTACAAGACCATCCGCGGCGTCACGCATGTGGTCGGCGGCAGCCTGGAAGCGCTGCTCGGCTGGGTCGCGCCGGCGCTCGGGCGCTACAGCGATGGCCGCGAGCGCGACGCGATCGTCTCCGCGCTCAACGGCGTGCTCGGCGACTACCTCGTCGCCAGCGGCAACCCGCTGGCCACGACCATGGAACTGCGCCATGGCGGCGCACCGCTGCCGCTCGAACGCGACGCGCTGGCCGCGGCACTGCCGGCGGCCGGCGGCAAGCTGCTGGTGCTGCTGCACGGCCTGTGCATGAACGACCAGCAATGGCAGCGCAACGGCCACGACCACGGCGAGGCGCTGGCGCGCGAACTCGGCTGGACGCCGGTCTACCTGCGCTACAACAGCGGCCTGCACGTGTCGATCAACGGCCATGCCTTCGCGCAGCAGATGGAATCGCTGGTCGATGCCTGGCCGCAGCCGCTGCAGCGCCTGGCCATCGTCGGCCACAGCATGGGCGGGCTGGTGACGCGCAGCGCGCTGCACCATGCCGCGCAGGCTGGGCAGCGCTGGGCCGGGCGGCTCGACGACCTGGTCTTCCTCGGCACGCCGCACCACGGCGCGCCGCTCGAACGCGCCGGCCACTGGGTCGACCTGGTGCTCGGCGCCACGCCCTATGCGGCGCCGTTCGCACGCCTCGGCAAGGTGCGCAGCGCCGGCATCACCGACCTGCGCCACGGCCTGCTGCTCGACGAGGACTGGGTCGGCCGCGACCGCTTCGCGCGCGGCGGCGACCGCCGCCAGCCGGTGCCGCTGCCCGAGGGCGTGCGCGCCTTCGCCGTGGCGGCCAGCCTGGGCGCGCAAGGCGGCACGGTCAAGGAGAAGCTGCTCGGCGACGGCCTGGTGCCGCTGGACAGCGCACTGGGCCGCCATGCCGACCCCGCACGCACGCTGGCTTTCCCGGTCGACCGACAATGGATCGGCTACGGCATGAACCACCTCGACCTGCTGGGCAACGCCGAGGTGTACGCCCGACTGAAGGAGTGGTTGACATGACTCCCCCAAGCTCACTTCGTTCGCGGCCCCCCCGAGGGGCGCTCAGTACCTTCGGAACGGCCGGGCGGTACTGACATGAAGCGCGCACTGTCCGTCCTCGCCCTGCTGGTGGCCGCATCGGCGCGCGCCGAGGATGATCCGGTCAAGTTCGTGCAGTTCGTCGAGGAGCATGCAGCCACCTGCGTGCAGCGCAACGGCACGCAGATCCAGGTGCGCAGCACGCACCCGACGCGCAAGATCAAGGTCTGGTTCGACCGCTACCACATGGGCGTCGGTACCGGCGATCGCTCACGCTCCGAACTCGCACCGGGCGCCGAGCCCGAGCCGCTGGGCTGCTCGCGCAGCGACAGCGGCAAGCAGGAATGGCGCATCGTGCGCGCCACCTTCGTCGAGTAGCGCCCGGCTCTAGAAGCACTCGGGCTGCGGCATCTTCAGGCGGCAGCTCCACAGGAAACGCTCCGCCCCCTGCTTGGCCGAACGGCGGTAGGTGGCAGTCGCCTCGTCGGCGATCGCATCGGGCAAGGGCACGGCCACCGCGGCGCCGCTGCTGTTGGTGTAGAAGTTCAGGAAGCAGGTGCGCTCGGGCTCGCACAGCAGCTTGACCTGGCGGGCATAGGCATCCTCTTGCTTCGCCTGGGCTGGGGGCACGATGACGAAGCGCACCAGCCCCTGCTGGCCGGCCACCGGCCAGGCCTCGTCGGCACGGGCGGTGCCCGCAAGCAGGGTTGCGGCGATGGACAGTGAGAGCAACGCAGCGGTCTTCATGACGCCATGGTAGGCCCTGCGCGCCTCGTGGGAAACGCCGATGGCATGCCCCCGGTGAAGGCGCACCATCGGCGCGTCGAAGTCCCGTGCCGTCAAGGAGGCCCGCCATGGAGAAGAACACCAAGCCGCTGTCACCCGCCGAACAGGCGCTGCGCGATGCCGCGCTCGAGTACCACCGCACGCCGGTGCGCGGCAAGATCTCGGTGACGCCGACCAAGCCGCTGTCCAACCAGCGCGACCTATCGCTCGCCTACTCGCCCGGCGTGGCCTATGCCTGCCTGGCGATCGAGCAGGACCCGTCGCTGGCCCATGAGTACACCTCGCGCGGCAACCTCGTCGGCGTGGTCACCAACGGCACGGCGGTGCTCGGCCTGGGTGACATCGGCCCGCTGGCCGGCAAGCCGGTGATGGAGGGCAAGGGCTGCCTGTTCCAGAAGTTCGCCGGCATCGACGTGTTCGACATCGAGCTCGCCGAGAAGGACCCGGAGAAACTGGTCGAGATCATCGCCGCGCTCGAGCCGACGCTCGGCGGCGTCAACCTCGAGGACATCAAGGCACCCGAGTGCTTCTACATCGAGAAGAAGCTGCGCGAGCGCATGAAGATCCCGGTCTTCCACGACGACCAGCACGGCACGGCGATCATCTCGGCGGCCGCGGTCATCAACGGGCTCGAGCTGGTCGGCAAGAAGATCGGCGAGGTGAAGCTCGCGGTGTCCGGCGCCGGTGCGGCGGCGATCGCCTGCCTGGACCTGCTGGTCGAGCTCGGCATCAGGCGCGAGAACATCTTCGTCTGCGATTCGAAGGGCGTGATCCACGACCGCCGCGAGGACAGGCTCGACGAGTCGAAGAAGCGCTACCAGCAGAAGACGCCGGCACGCACGCTGGCCGACGTGATGGTCAATGCCGACGTGGTGCTCGGCTGCTCGGCGGCCGGCGCGATCACCCCGGAGATGGTCAAGGCGATGGCGCCGCGGCCGATCATCCTGGCGCTGGCCAACCCGGAGCCGGAGATCCGCCCGGAGCTGGCGCGCGAGGCGCGGCCCGACTGCATCATCGCCACCGGCCGTTCGGACTACCCGAACCAGGTCAACAACGTGCTGTGTTTCCCGTACATCTTCCGCGGCGCGCTGGACTGCGGCGCGACGCGCATCACCGAGGCGATGAAGGTGGCCTGCGTGCGCGAGATCGCCGAACTGGCGAAGGCCGAGATCAGCGCCGAGGTGGCCTCGGCCTACGCCGGCCGCGAGCTGCGCTTCGGCGCCGACTACATCATCCCGACGCCGTTCGACTCGCGGCTGATCCTGCGCATCGCGCCGGCGGTGGCCAAGGCCGCTGCCGAGTCCGGCGTGGCGACGCGGCCGATCGCCGACCTCGAGGCCTACCGCCAATCGCTGACGCGCTTCGTCACCCACACCGGCATGTTCATGCGGCCGGTGTTCGCGGCGGCGCGCGCCGAGCCGCGGCGCGTCGCCTACGCCGAGGGCGAAGACGAACGGGTGCTGCGCGCGGTGCAGATCGCGCTCGACGAGAAGCTCGTCAACCCGATCCTGATCGGCCGCCCGGCGGTGATTGCGACGCGCATCGAGCGTGCCGGGCTGCGCCTGGCGGCCGGGCGCGACTTCGAGGTCGTCAACCCCGAAGACGACGCCCGCTTCCGCCAGTACTGGGAGGCCTACCACCGCATCAATGCGCGCAACGGCGTCAGTGCCGACATGGCCAAGGCGGCGGTGCGGCGCTCCAACACCACCATCGGCTCGCTGATGCTGCACCTCGGCGATGCCGACGCGATGCTGTGCGGCCTGGTCGGCCGCTTCGACGCGCACTTCGGGCATGTGCAGGAAGTGATCGGCCCGGCCCCCGGCGCGCGCTGCTACGCGACCATGAACGCGCTGATGCTCGACAAGCACACCCTGTTCATCGCCGACACCTTCGTCAACGACGACCCGAACGCCGAGCAGCTGGCCGACATCGCCGCCATGGCCGCCGAGGAGGTGCGCCGCTTCGGCATCCCGCCGAAGCTGGCCTTCGTCTCGCACTCGATGTACGGCAGCAGCAAGCGTGCCTCGGCGGTGAAGATGCGCGCAGCGCGCGACCTGTTCGTCAAGCGCATGCCGGGCGTGCCCTGTGACGGTGAACTGCAGGGCGACGCGGTGTTCAGCGAGGAGCTGCGCGCCTCGATCGTGCCGGACTCGACGCTCACCGGCGCGGCCAACGTGCTGATCCTGCCCAACCTCGACGCCGCCAACATCCTCTTCAACGTGCTGAAGATGACCGGCGGCAAGGGCGTGACGGTGGGGCCGATGCTGCTCGGCGTGAAGTCGCCGGTGCACATCCTGACGCCGGCGGCAACGGTGCGACGGATCGTCAACATGACGGCGCTGGCGGTGGCCGACGCCGGCGGCCGCGGCCGCGGCTGAGGCCGGCTCAGCCGACGATCCGAAGCGCGGGCCGCTTTGCGGCCTGCACGCTGCCGCGTCCAGCGGACTTGGCGGCATAGCAGGCGGCGTCGGCCTCGGCCAGCCAGTCGGCGGCGCTGGCCGTCTCTTCGCTCAGCGACGCCACACCGAGGCTGGCGCCCACACGCAGCATCTGCCCCTCCCAGCTCAGCGCGATGGCGCTGATCGCCTCGCGCACGTTCTCCGCGATGCGCAACGCCGTGTCGTGCGGGCAGCGTTCGAGCAACAGCGCGAACTCGTCGCCGCCCAGGCGCGCGACCAGGTCGGTGGCACGCACGCGCGAGGTGATGGCCGCGGCCACCGCCTTGAGCATGGCGTCGCCGGCGGCATGACCGGCGCGATCGTTGATCGGCTTGAAGTGGTCGAGGTCGATCATCACCACCTCGGCCGGCATCGAGCGCGGCGACGCCTCGAGCACCCGCTCGAGGCGCTGTGCGAGCAGCTTTCGGTTGGCCAGCCCGGTCAGCACATCGTGGGTGGCCGACCACTCCAGCTGCTCGCGCGTGGCGACCTGCTCGCTGATGTCGGCGATCGTCCAGATGGTGCCCGCCGCGGGGTCGCCGTCGGCCACCGGGCGGCCGCGCAGCTGGCCCCAGAAACACGACCCGTCGGCGCGCAGCATCTGCCACTCGCCGATGTAGGCGCGGCCCTGCTTGAACTCCGCCACCACCTGCGGGCCGAGCGTCATGTAGTCCTCGTTGGAGGCATAGATGCAGCTCGCCGGCTGGCCCAGCAGGTCCGCCTCGGAGCGGCCGAACAGCCGGCAGAACTCCTCGCTGACCAGTTCGAAACGCTTGTCGCGCGTGAAGCAGATGCCCACCGGCGCCGCCGCCATCACCGACGACAGCTTGCGAAGCACCTGGCCGTTGAACGACTCGAGCTGGGCGCGCTCGGCGCCGACGTGGCGCAGCACGCGCGACAGGCGCTCGATCTCGCCGCCGGCGTTCGGCCAGCCGTCGTGGATGTCCAGCGAACCATCGAACAGGTGCTGCGCGCGCCCGGCCAGTTGTCCGAGCGGCCGCAGCAGCCACGAGACGATGGCGAGGATCACCAGCGACAGCAGCGCGACCAGGCCGGCCGCAGCGAGCAGCGCCTCGCGGCGTGCGGCGTGCAGCGGCCCGAGCAGTTCGCCTTCCGGCATGGCGCGCCAGACCAGCCAGTCCGGCCCGGCCACACCGGCCACGCTGACGAGCTCGCCGGACTGCTGCAGCATCAGCCCGGCAGGCTCGACCGGGCTCCCGCTGGCGGCCCAATGCTCATGCGCCTCGGCCAGGCGCGGCTCGCCGACGACCGGCTGCAGCAGGTTGCGCCGCATCGGGTGGGCGAGCACGTGCCCCTGCGCATCGGTGACGACGGTCAGCGAGGTCGCCTCGCCATCGCTGATGCCGGCGATTTCGCCCAGCAGATCCCGGCTGGCCAGACGCAGCGCACCGCCGAGCGCGCCGTAGACCGCGCCGTCGCGCACCAGCGGATGGACGAACACGATGACCGGCTCGCCGGACACCCGCCCCGGCACCGGCTCGGAGATCACCGGCCGCTGATCGCGGAGGGCGCGGCGGAAGTACTCGCGGTCGCCGAGGTTGATGTCGGGCCTGCGCACGCCGGCGTCGTCGGCGTAAGCCACCATGCGGCCATCCGCTGCGGCGACGAAGATGTTGGAGAACATCCCGCGCAGCAGCGGCTTGTTGTCGAGGAAGTTCTTCAGCCGCGCGGCATCCTGCACCATCGCCGGGTCGATCTGGTCGCCACTGGCACGCAGGGCGCGCTGCCGCTCCACCACCCGATCGGAGAGCAGGCCAGCCATGTGCACGACCTCGGCCAGTTCGCGGTCGCGGTGGTGCGTCAGCGTGTCGCGCTCGGCGCGCTGCACCAGCAGCAGCGCGGTCAGCAGCACGCCGGCCGCCATCGCGGCGATCGCCGACAGCGTCACGCGCAGCTTGATCGAGGCCCATGCGCCAGCCAGGCGGCGCCACAAGAAGTCCATGAGTCGGTATCGGTCGATACCGATCAGACTTTAACGTCTACCGATCACTTCTTCGCGCCGATGTGTTGTGCGGAGGTGATTCCCATCGACACGTAGATGCTGGTCAGGCCGTCGACGCCCACGTCGGCCGGCACGACCCAGGCGGCCGGCACATAGAGCAGCCCGCCGCCGACGGGCACCGGCGCGGTCGGCACCAGCACCGCGAGGTAGTCGACCTCGCCCATGCGCACCGGTTCGGGCGTGGACAGCAGCCCGAGCACCGCCGCCCCGCCGACGCCGCCGAAGTGCAGCCACACCGGGCTCATCGACTTGACCTGCGACTCGTCACGCTGCGCGAACAGCTCGACGAACTTCTTCACCATGTCGTAGACGCTGCGCACCACCGGGATGCGCTGCACGATGTTTTCGGTCAGCGCCTCCAGCACCGTGTGCAGTCGGGTCTGCACGAGCAGGCCGAGCGCGAAGATCGCCAGCATCACCGCCAGCACGCCGATCGAGTAGCCGACCACCTCCGAGCCGGTGATGCCCAGCCCGATGCGCAGCAAGCCGCCGCCGACGATGCTCTGCGGGCCGACGTACTCGACCACCAGCCGCGCGCCCCAGACGAAGATCAGCGCCGTGGCAGCCAGCGGCAGCGCTGCCAGCAGGCCGGTGACGAAGACCTTGAGCAGGTGGCGGCCGGTGCGGTTCATGGTGTCGCGCCCGGGCTCAGCCACCGCAGCGGCCGTCGATGAACTCGTGCAGCGCCTGCGCGAAAGCCTGCGGCTGCTCGAGCACGCTGATGTGCGCCGCCTCGAGCATCTTCAGCTGCGCGCCGGCGATGCGCGAAGCGATGGCTTCCGACATCGCCGGCGGCGCACCGGCATCGTGCGCGCCGGCGATCACCAGCGTGGGCAACGTCACGCTGCCGAGGCGATCGAGCCAGTCGACCGAGGCGACCGCGTGACCGCATCCGACGTAGCCGGTCGCATCGCTGCGCAGCAAGGTCTGCCGGGTGCGCTCGACCACCTGCGGCTGCGCAGCGCGGAAGCCCGGCGTGAACCAGCGCTCCATGGTGCCGTCGGCAATGGCAGCGAGCCCGCCGTTGGCGATCGCGGCGAAGCGCTGCGTCCAGGCGGCTCGCGCTTCGTCGGGGTAGCGCGCGCTGCTGTTGGCGATCAGCACGCCGCGCAGCAGCTGCGGGTGGCGCACCGCCAGGCCCTGCGCGACCATGCCGCCCATCGACAGGCCGACGAACACCACCGGGCCGCGGCCCCATTCGCGGATCACCCGCGCCGCGTCGTCGACCAGGTCGTCCTGCGTGTAGGGCCCGGCCGGCGTGGCGGAGCCGCCGTGGCCGCGGTGGTCGTAGCGCAGCACTGCGTGGCGTTCGGCCAGGGTGGCGGCGAGTTCGTCCCACAGGTGCAGGTCGGCGCCGAGCGCATGGCTGAGCACCACCGGCGTGCCCTGCCCCTGCAGCGCCACGCGGATCTGCGGCGCGCTGAAGGTGTGGTGGATGGCCGCGCGCACGCCGGCGGTCAGCGGCGCGGGTGGCGGCAGCAGGCCTTCGTCGCGCAGGATCTTCGTGGTGATCTTGAAGGCGGTGTTGGCCGCCGGCACGCCGCAGTAGATCGCGCCCTGCATCAGCGTCTCGCGGATCTTCTCCAGCGGCACGCCGGCGCGCACCGTGGCCTTGCAGTGCAGTTCGAACTCCTCCCAGCGCGCCGCGGCCATCGTCATGCCCAGCACCAGCAGGCGCCGCGTCACCACGTCCAGCCCCGGGCGGCCCCAGATGTCGAGCCAGGCGTGGCGCGTCACCAGGTCCTGGAAGTCGGCGTTGAACTGCGTGGTGCCGCCGAGCGACTGGTCGACCCACTCGTCGCCGAGCACCGCGCGGCGGTTCTTCACGCCACGCTCGAAATCGTCACTGCGGTCCATCACCGGCTCCTCGTGTTGATCGTTCGCGCCGCGCCTTGCGCTCGATGAGATGGCGCATCGTCGCCAGCGAGGCGAGCTGCAGGTGGATGGCCTTCAGCAGGCCGTCGCGGTGCAGTTCCAGCACCACGGCATCCGGCAGCGCCTGCAGCCGCTCTTCGTCGATCACGCGGAAGCCCTCGACCGTGAGCGTGCGCCCGTCGGGCAGCGTCGCATCGGCCTGCATGGGCTTGAAGAGATCGAGCGCGGCCAGCCGCGCGCATACGGCCCGCGTGCGCTGTGCCTGCACGTCGAAGCTTTCGAGCAGCGCCAGTGCCCGCTGCAGCACCGGCGTCGCCCGGCCCTGCGCGTCGAACAGCGGCTCGCCCTCGACGCTCGACCAGCCGCTCCAGGCGCTGTCGATCAACACCCCGCCGCGGCCGGACACGAACGGGTAGCGTCGGATGAAGGCCGGCACGTAGCGTGCGCGCCAGCGGGTGCCCTCGACGGCGAGGTTCTCGCCCTGCGCCAGGCCGAGCAGCGCCACCGGCGTGACCACCGGCGCGCCCGCTGCATCGACTTCGCCCGAGTGCACGAACAGGATCGGGAACTCCAGCGCCGCCTCCGGCCACTCGTCGACGGCGACGAACACCGCATGCATGCGCGCAGCGATCGACCAGTCGCTCAGCGGCTGGATGCGCAGCGAGGCATGACGCACCGGGTCCAGCGGCTGCGGCGCGCGGTACAGCGCCGACGCGCTGGTCACGCGCCGTTTCCTTCGCCCTCGCCGGGGCGCAGCGCCAGCGCGCTGGCCAGCACCTTGTCGACACGCTTGCCGTCCATGTCGACCACCTCGAAGCGCCAGCCCTCCCACTCGACCGAGTCGGTGGTGCTCGGCAGGCGGCCGAGCAACAGCATCACCATGCCGGCCAGCGTGTTGTAGCGGCCACGGTCTTCCTCGGGCAGCTCCTTCATCTCCAGCCGGTCCTTCAGCTCGGGCACCGGGATCAGGCCGTCGAACAGCCAGCTGCCATCCTCGCGCTTGACCGCCCAGGCGTCCTCGGCAGTCGGCGTGGTGAACTCGCCGGTGATGGCCTCCAGCACGTCGAGCACGGTGATCATGCCCTGCACCTCGCCGTACTCGTCGACCACGAAGACGAGTTGCGTCGACGAGGCCTTGAAATGGTCCAGCAGTTCCATGCCCGACAGCGTCTCGGGCACGAACACCGGCGCCTCCAGGCCCTCGGTGAACGAGAGTTCGCGCCCGGCCATCGCCTGCTGCAGCAGCTTCTGCGCGCTGATCACGCCGAGCACGTCGTCCAGCCCGCCGCGGCACACCGGGTAGCGCGTGTGGCTGTCGTCGACGATCACCGTCAGCAGTTCCTCGCGCGACGAGCTCACGTCGATCCAGACGATCTCGGCGCGCGGGATCATCATCGAGCCGACCTGCCGGTCGTCGAGGCGGAACACGTTGCGCACCATCTGGTGCTCCTGCTCCTCGATCACGCCGGCATCGACGCCTTCGACCAGGCTGGCGGCGATCTCCTCTTCCGTGACGCTGCGGTCCGGCCCGCCGCGGATGCCCAGCAGGCGCAGCGTGCCC
This sequence comes from Variovorax sp. YR752, assembly GCF_943372545.1. Taxonomy (NCBI): domain Bacteria; kingdom Pseudomonadati; phylum Pseudomonadota; class Betaproteobacteria; order Burkholderiales; family Comamonadaceae; genus Variovorax; species Variovorax sp. YR752. The sequence goes on from NZ_CALRZC010000059.1 coordinate 16,493, forward strand.
TCGGTGCAGAAGGACAGCAGCTTGACGAAGGGCCGGGTGCCGATCGACAGCCAGTCCATCGGCCGCGCCACCAGCCGCGCGACCATCTCCGGGTACATCTGGCCGAGCCGCTTGGGCACCAGTTCGCCGAAGATGATGGTCAGGAAGGTGATGACCACCACCACCATCGCGGTGGCGGAGATCTGTGCCGCACCATCCTGCAGGCCGAAGGTGAGCACGAGCCACTGGGCGAAGGGACCGGAGAAGGCGGCCTCGCCGACGATGCCGTTGAGCACGCCGATCGAGGTGATGCCGATCTGCACGACCGAGAGGAACTTGGTCGGGTCGTCGTGCAGGTCCATCGCGCGGCGCGCACCGTCGTCGCCGGCTTCGACCATCACCTGCAGCCGCGCCTTGCGGCTGGCGGTGAGCGCCATCTCGGACATGGCGAACAGGCCGTTGAGGAGGATCAGGAAGACGAGAAGGGCAACGTCCATGCGGGCGCGCAGGCAGGAAGGAGCGGGCAGCGTAGCAGAATCGGGCGATGCACTACCTCGTCGGAGACCTGCAAGGCTGCTGCGATGCCTTCGAGCGGCTGCTCGCTCAGATCGGCTTCTCGCCCTCGCGCGACCGCCTGACGGTGCTCGGCGACCTGGTCAACCGCGGCCCGGCCTCGCTGGCCACGCTGCGCCGGCTGCGCGGCTTCGGCGACGCCGCCACCTGCCTGCTCGGCAACCACGACCTGCACCTGCTGGCGGTGGCCTGCGGCGGCCGCAAGGCCCACCGCAGCGACACGATTGCCGACGTGCTCGACGCGCCCGACCGCGACGCCTGGCTGGAGTGGCTGCGCCAGCGGCGCATGGCGGTGGTGGAGAGCGGCTGGCTGTGCGTGCACGCCGGCGTGGTGCCGCAGTGGGACCGCGACGAGACGCTCGCGCGCGCGGCCGAGGTGGAGGCGATGCTCAAGAGCGAGGCGCTGAACGACTTCCTGCACGTGATGTACGCCGACGAGCCGGTGCGCTGGAGTGGCGATCTCGAAGGCAACGAGCGCCTGCGCTTCATCATCAACGTGCTGACGCGCATCCGCTTCGTCGATGCGAGCGGCGCGCTGGACCTGAAGACCAAGGAAGGTGCCGGCGGCGCGCCGCCCGGCTTCTACCCGTGGTTCGATGCGCCGGGCCGGCGCACGCAGGACGCGCCGATCGCCTTCGGCCACTGGTCGACACTCGGGCTGGTGACCCGCCCCGACCTGCTGGCGCTGGACACCGGCTGCGTCTGGGGCGGCTCGCTGACCGCGGTGCGTGTGGATGGCGGGCGGCGCGAGGTGGTGCAGGTGAGCTGCGAGCAGGCGCAGCAGCCGGGCTGAACGAATCGCCCAGGCCGCGCCCTACAATCCGCGCTCTTCGCCTGGAAGCGTGGCAGAGTGGTCGATTGCACCGGTCTTGAAAACCGGCGGCTCGCAAGGGCCCGTGAGTTCGAATCTCACCGCTTCCGCCAACGCACCTGCGTGCCATCCCGCGCGGCGCTTGCCACGAAGTTCTGGCAGCTCCACATCAGCGAGTGATCTCCACGCCGCGCCCACGCGATGCGGATGACGGCGGCCCCAGCGCGTGACCAGGCGCCCCTCGACTTCTTCACGCTCGAGGCGCGGCCCGGACCGTCAAGCGCCAGCTCCGCCGCCCGACAGCCCTGGGAGTACCCACGCCATCGATGCACGGCCTGGTGCAGATAGTGACCTCGCTGCGCACCGCGGTGGCCCAGGTGCGCGAAGCGCGCCGAGAACATCACCACGGCGTCGTCGGAGATCGCCAGCGGCAACTCCGACCTCTCGCAGCGCACCGAGGCGGCTGCCTCCAACCTGCAGCAGACGGCCAGCTCGATGCAGCAGCGCAGCGGCACGATCCGCCAGACCGCCGAGACGGCGGGTACCGCGAACCAGCTGGCATCGGCCGCGAAGCTGGCCGCCGAGGGCGGCGGGCAGGTGGTGGCGCGGGTCGTCACGACGATGGAACAGATCTATGTCGCGAGCCGCAAGATCGCCGGCATCGGCGGCACCATCGACGGCATCGCCTTCGAGACCAACATCCTTGCCCTCAACGCCGCCGTCGAGGCGGCGCGTGCCGGCGAACAGGGCCGCGGCTTCGCCGTCGTCGCCAGCGAGGTGCCCGCACTCGCCCAGCGCTCGGCCGGCGCCGCCAAGGAGACCCGTGCGCTGATCGGCACGTCGACCGGCAAGGTGGACGCCGGCACGCAGTTCGTCGTGCAGGCGGGCAGCTCGATGCAGGAGATCGTCGCCACCGTGCAGCGGGTCTCGCCGATGATCGCCGACATCAGCTCGGCGGCGCTGGAGCAGAGCAAGGCCATCGGCGTGTTCCGCGTCTCGGCGGTGCATTGAGCGCGGCGCGGCCAGGCACCACGCCGCCTGGCCTCAGATGCGCGGCGCGATGCGCATCGAGGCGCGTGGCCTGGGCGCGCGCACCTCGAGCGACGGCTCCTCGTCGTGCAGGAGTTGCGACAGCTCGTCGATGCGTTGCATGCACTCGACCGCCAGCGCCTTGTGCGCGGCGCTGTAGTCGTGCGCCGGGATGTCTTCCAGCGCCTCGTCCCAGCGGCCGGCGGCCATCGCACGGCCCAGGTCCTTGGCCATCCGCTCGAACACCCCGAGCAGGATGCGCAGCCGCTGCCGCCGGTGGTTGCGCCAGCCTTCGCTCATCTGCCCGGGCGGCGCATGGAAGCGTTCGCGCAGCTGCTGCGCGGCGACGCGCCCGGCCGCGCTGAGGTTCTCGATGTTGCGGTCCGGCATGTCGAGGTTCAGGCCGCCCTCGTCCTTCAGCTGGCTGATCTGCACGATGCGGTCGCGGTAGCCCGGGTAGGGGAACTGGATCTCGTCGCGCCAGTTCTGCATCGTGTCGACGATGCTGAAGACGAAGCCGACCAGCCCGCCGAACGCCGTGCCGTCGGCCGGCGCGGGCCAGTAGCGGCGCTGGCCGCCGAGGTTGCTGTCGGGCAGGTAGACGCGCCCCGGTTGCTGGCCGGGAGGCAGCTCGGGGTTGATGGTGTGATCGGGATGCTCGGCCTTCAGGTTGATCGCGAAGGTCGGATGGCCGGGCAGCGGTGAGTCGAAGAAGTGCAGCGGCATGTTGCTCGCGATGCCACCGTCGGAGAACCACACGCGCGTGGCCCGCAGCGTGTCCAGCGGCGGCTGGCCCCTGGCGCGCTGGTTGAAGCCGCGGCTGAAGTCCACCGCGTACAGCGGCACGGCCGACAGCAGCGCCGGGAAGCTCAGGCTCATGCGCACTGCCACCACGACCGGCAGGTTGGCGTTGCTGGGCAGCCGCGACAAGGTGCGGCGCTCGCCGTTCTCCGCGTGGACGACGGTCTCGGTGTGTTCGCCCGCCGCGCGGGCTTCGGCGATTTCGGCGGCCGAGACATCGTCGAGCCACTTCATCACCGGGTCAGGAAACAGCTTCTTCCACTCGAGCGGATCGTAGTACAGGCCCTGGTCGCCGCGAAACGGGATGGCGTAGCACATCTGCTGGCTGACCGCCGAGGTCATCACCTCGAGGTTGACGCGGCGCTGCGCCGGTGCGACGTCGGCGAAGCGGCCGTTCTCGAACGGCGCATCCCACAGGTCGCCGAACACCAGCGGCCGCGGCTTGTCGTGGCCGGCCAGGCCTTCGAAGTAGCCGCTCAACCAGTCGGTCAGCCCGGGCTGCGCGGCGCCCTGCTCCGCCGTGCGCCCGCTGCACAGCCCGTAGCCGTTGCCATGCATGCCGGCCACCAGCGTGGTACCGAAGCGCAGGCCCGACAGCGCCAGCACGAGGCCGATGGTCAGTGGCGCCGCGATGCCACCCGCGAGCACCGCCCACCACAGCTCGAGGCCGCCGTCGGCTCGCGCCACGGCACGCAGGATCGCCGCGCTGACCAGCAGCCCGGCGCCCCACCACAGCAGCGGCGCCTGCCACGGCGAGGCCTTCAGCGCCTCGAGCCGGCGCAGCCCATAGGCCGCCCACAGCCACCACAGCAGCAACACGGCCAGCGACACGCCCGACGCCGCGGCGAGCGACAGCGCCGGCGCCGCCACCATCACCACCGGTGTGAACAGCACGAAGGCGAGCAGCACGCCGACGAGCGCGATGCCCCAGAACTGCCGCACCATCGCCAGCAGCGCACGCCCTGCGGCCACCAGCGGGCTGGCGTTGAGCATGCTGACCAGCACCGCGAAGTGCTTGCGCACCGGCGCCGCCGGCTGGAACAGGTGGAACAGCATCGAGTGGCCGCCGCTGCGCTGCTTGAGTTGATCGGGCAGCTTCATCAGCTCGGCAAAGGCATCGGCGCACTGGCCGGTCAGCCGGCCATGCTCCGCCGCGGCGCAGCCGGCCGCGGCGATCGCTCCGGCCGAGGTGCCGCCGATGTTCTTGAAGCGGTAGGTGTCGGCCAGTTCGGCGATCAGCTGCGGGTAGACCACGCCGCTGGTGATGCCGCCTTTCATGACCAGGTCGCACAGCGGCTTGTCGGCCGCTTCGGTTCTTGGGTCGGGCATCGTGGTCTCCTCTCGGGCCTTCACAGGCCGGGCAGGGTGTGCGGGTCGGGCAGGTGGCGCGCCAGCACCGCGTTGGCATAGGCCGAGTACTCGGCCTGCGGATCGGTCATCGTGCGCAGCTGGGCGGCATGGCGCAGCAGCGCCGCCGAGTCGCCACGGTCCAGCGCATCGAGCAGGTTGTCGATCACGTAGCGGACCTCGACGCCGCGCTTGTGCCGCTCCTGGGCCAGCTCCAGCCGCTCGAGCGCACAGAACTCGATGCTCGCCGCGCCGACCGCACTGGGCACGCCAGCGATCACGCGCGGTGCGACGGTGCCGTCCTCGTCGAAGACCAGGTGCGTCGCAGGTTCGTCGCGGCAGGGGTCGAGCAGCAGCCGCGGCTCGGTGTCCTCGCTGCCCGGCTGGGTGGCACGCGCCGACTCGGGCTCGACCGGAAACCAGTTGGCCTTGCCGAGCACGCGCTTGCCGCGGCCGCGCCGCACCGCGTGCTGGCGCGGCCGGTTGCAGTCGGCGCAGGACGGCAGCAGGTTGCTCCACTCGGCAGCCAGCCAGTGGTAGCCACGCCGCTGCTCGACCTTGCCGTCGGCACCGCGCACCGCCACCAGCGCCTTCGGCCGGAAGTGCTCGACGTCGCCCGGCTGCTGCGCCACATAGCGGCTTTCGCAGTAGGCGCACTTGCCGTGGAACATCGCGGTCAGGGCCGGCATCACCGAGGGATGCTTGTAGGCCTTGAACTTCATCTTGTCGAACTGCCCGGCAGCGGCCAGCGCGTCGTTGTCGCGCCGCTCCTGCGCCGCCTTGCCTGCGGGATCGACCAGCGCCGGCGGCGGCGGGCTGCGGTCGACGTGGATCACGGCCGGCCTTTCGCCGAGCGCTCGAACAGCGCGCGCAGCGCTGCCTTCGCGTCTTCATTGAGGCCGGCTGCGCTGAGGTTGCGCGCAACGCCGGTCGGGCCACGCTGGCGCGCCTCGGTCATGAACTCGAGCGCAGCGCGCTCCTGGGGCGAGCCGGCCAGGGCGCGCGCGTCGAACAGCCGCTGCCCGAGGCGCTCGAGTTCGGCGTTCTGCGCCACGTCGCGCGTGACCATGCGCTTGAGCGCCAGGTAGCGCTCGTAGTCGAGCTGCATCTCAGGGTCGACCGTGCTGCCCAGGCCGAAGTGCTCGGAGCGCAGCAACTGGTCGACACGCAGGCCGGTGATCGACGGCAGCTCGGTCAGCGCGTAGACGCGGCGCTTTGCGTCGAGCTGGAGCACGGCCACCTCGCCGGCGAGCAGGCCGCGCAGGCACAGCGGGTCGTGGGTGCTGAAGACGAACTGCACGTTCGGGAAGGCCGTGCGCAGGCGGCCGACGATCTGCATGCGCCAGCGCGGGTGCAGGTGGTTGCCGAGCTCGTCGATCAGCACCACGCCCTGCGCCGAACTCATCGAGGTGTAGCCCTGCGCGAACATGATCTCCATCAGGTCGGCGGCGAAGCCGAGCATCGACTGATAGCCGTCGCTCAGGCGCGCGAGCGGCTGGCGCTCGGGCTCGGCGCGCGAGCGTGCCGGCGGCTTGAACTCGACGAACACGCCGGCCTTCCTGCCGCGCGTGCGCACGATCTGCGCTTCGTCGGGCAGCACGAGCAGTTGCTTGATGCGGAAGGCCGCCTCCTCGAACACCGGCGGCGGCGCATCCTGCAGCCAGGCCTGCGCGTCGGACAGCGGCAGGAAGGGGTCGAACAGATTGTCGATCTTGGCGTGGCTCATGCCGCGTTTCGGCCGGTGGCGCGCCGTCGGCAGCAGCCGGCTGGAGCCGTAGCCGAGCACCAGCGAGCGCGACTGCGCCTGGCCGAAGCGCAGTTGCCTGGCGCGGCGGCGCATCTCCATCGAGGCCGGCTCCTTGAAGCCGGAGATCCAGACCTTCACGCTGCCCTCGTCCTCGCCGTGGCGCAGCAGGTCGCGCGGCACGACGCCGAGCCGCGCGGCATAACTCGGCCCGCCGAGCGCCAGCGCGATGGCCTTCAGCACCGAGGACTTGCCCACCGCGTTGTCGCCCAGCACCGCGAAACACGGCGCACGCTCCGACTCGGAAGCTGCGAAGTCCAGCTCGAGCCGCTCGATCGACAGGAAGTTGCGGATCTGCACACGCTCGATGAAGCGGGCGCGGGCGCGGTAGTTCTGCAGGCCCGACTTCTTCTCGGTGGAGACCTGCGCGCGTTCGTCCTCGAAGGCCTGCTGGGCGACGCGCGCGGTCTTCACCGATGCGCGCACGCCGGCCCATACGGCGCTCGGCGTCGTCTTCCGCGCATGCAGTTGCCGCTTGATGGCCGCGAAGGGCTGCGCGGCATCGAGCAGGCCCGTCGCCGCAGCGGGGTCGGCAGCGACCGCGGCCTCGAAGCGGCGCAGTTCGGCGGCCCGCCCGGCGACCAGCTCCTGCCGGTTCAGTGCCAGGATCTCGATGGTGGCGCGGCCACGATCGGTGCGGCCGAGCACCTGGCCATCGGGCTCGAAGGCGAGGTGCGCGTCGGGCTCGTCGCTGCAGGGGTCGATCAGCAGCGGCTGCTCCGCGCTCAGCGCCTCTCCCGTCGCCTCGGCCGGCGCACGCTTGCCTGCCAGCGGAAAGCGCGCGCTCTTGTGGCGCGCGCAGACATGACAGCTGGCACGGTAGTTGTCCCAGGCGAAGGCCAGCGGCCAGTAGTGGTCGCCGAGGTACTCGCCGCTGGACTCCTCGACACCCGCGTAGGGCCGGAAGGCGTTGATCGTCGGCGACGCCTGCGACAGCGGTGTCTCGCAATAGGCGCACTTGCCGCGCGACGCCACCACCAGCGCCTCGATCAGCGCGGTGCTCCACGGCCGCAGATGTGACTCGAAGTCGAAACGGGCCTGGCTGCGCTGCGCGTGCGGCGTGCGGTAGTGCTGTTCGGCCAGCGCGAAGGCGCGTTGCATCGGCTCGCTGGCGAACAGCGTCGGCGCTGGCGTTCGTTCGATCGGGATCATCGGGCGATTGAAGGCTTGCGCCCGCGGGGCTGTCAATCCCGCCCGTCCTCCAGCTTGACGATGGGCAGGCGCTGCGCGCCGCTGCCCTTGAGGCCGCACTCGTCCTGCGGGTTGTACAGCGCGCAGGCGCGCAGCGACAGGCAGCCGCAGCCGATGCAGCCGTCGAGCCGGTCGCGCAACGCCTGCAGCGCGGCGATGCGCGCATCGAGCTGTGCGCGCCAGTGCGTCGACAGCCGCGCCCAGTCGGCCTTGGTCGGCGTGCGCTGCTGCGGCAACTGCGCCAGCGCCTCGCCGATCTCGGCCAGGCCGATGCCGAGCTGCTGTGCGGCGCGGATGAAGGCGACGCGGCGCAGCGCCGCACGCGGGTAGCGGCGCTGGTTGCCGGCGCTGCGCACGGCCTGGATCAGCCCGCGTGATTCGTAGTAGTGCAGCGCGGAGACGGCCACGCCGCTGCGCGCGGCGAGCTCGCCGACGCCGAGCATCGGGTTCCGTTCAGCCATGCCTTGACCTCAACCTAAGTTGAGGTCCTATTGTGCCGGCACCGTCACCCTCTTCACCCGTCATGACCGCCAACGCCCTGCCCCTTGCGGCCACCGGAGCGCTGTTCACCCGCTCCCGCAGCGCTGAAGTCCTCGGCGCCGTGCTGCTCGTCTCGCTGCTCGCCTTCGAGGCCATCGCCGTGGCCGCGGCCATGCCGGCCATCGCCGGTGCGCTGGACGGCGTGAGCCTGTACGCACTCGCCTTCGGCGGCACGCTGGCCACCTCGGTGCTCGGCATGGTGCTGGCCGGGCGATCCTGCGACCGGCACGGCGCCTGGCGCGCCACGGTGACCGGCCTGGCGCTGTTCAGCGCCGGCCTGCTGATCGCCGGGCTGGCGCCGCGCATGGGCTGGGTGGTGGCCGGCCGCATCGTGCAGGGGCTGGGTGGCGGCATGCTCGGCGTGGCGCTGTACGTCGGCATGGGGCAGGCCGTGCCGGCGGCGCTGCATCCGCGCCTGTTCGCGCTGTTCGCCGCCGCCTGGGTGCTGCCGGCACTGATCGGGCCGGCCGTTGCCGCAGCGCTCGTGCAGGCCTGGGGCTGGCGCGCGGTGTTCCTCGCCGTCGCGGCGTTGATGCCGCTCGCTGCCCTCGCGCTGCTGCCGGCCTTCGCACGCCTGCCGGTCCACGCCGGCCGTGGCGATGCCGGGCACTCGCCACGGCGCGTCGCCTGGGCAGCGCTGGCAGCCGCCGGCGCGCTGCTGCTGCACGGCGCGAGCCAGAGCGAGGCCATGCCCGTGGCGATGGCGCTGCTCGCCATCGGCCTGTCGATCGCATGGCTGGCGGCACACCGCCTGCTGCCGCGCGGCAGCCTGCTCGTGGCCTCGGGCCTGCCGGCGGTGATCGCCCTGCGCGGCCTGGTGGCCGCGGCATTCGCCACCGGCGAGGTGTTCATCCCGCTGTACCTGACGCGCGAGCAGGGCTGGAGCCTCGCCCATGCGGCGATGGCATTGAGCGCCGCGGCGCTGACCTGGAGCGCCGGCAGTGCGCTGCAGGCGCGGCTGCGCGAGGACAGCCACCGCCGCCAGGGGCTGTGCCTGGGCTTCGTGCTGCTGGCCGCCGGCATCACGATCGTCGGATGGCAGGTCGTGCTCGCCGCGCCGACCTGGATGGTGGTGGCCGGCTGGACCGTGGCCGGCCTGGGCATCGGCCTGGCTTTCCCGATGCTGTCGGTGCTGGTGCTGCGCCTGTCGGCGCCGGCGGAGCAGGGCCGGAACGCGTCCGCACTGCAGCTCGCCGATGCGCTGTGCAGCAGCGCTGCGCTGGCCCTGGCGGGCGCGCTGTTCGCGCTCGGCGGCGGGACGTTCGCCTATGCCACCGTGCTGCTGCTCGCACTGACGCTGTCGCTCCTCGGTGCGCTGTACGCTCGCCGCGCCTTCGGATGAACGCTGCCCGCACGCAGCCCCCGCGACCGGGCCGCCGTGGCGTTGACCCGACTGCCATCGGGGTCGGCGCGCTGCGATAACGTGCGCCACCCCACCACGACGAGGTCAAGACGACATGCATTCCGCCCTGATCCGCCGCTTCGCGGCACTGGCTGCCGCCCTCTTGCTGAGCGCCTGCGCCACCACCCCGCCGAGCCCGCCTGCGCAGCCCGCCAAGGCCGCCAAGGTGGAGGTGCAATGGCTCGGCCAGGCGGCGGTGAAGATCACCTCGCCGGGCGGCAAGGTGATCGTCATCGACCCCTGGCTGACGAGCAACCCGAAGACGCCTCCCGAGTTCAAGAAGCTCGAGGCGCTCGGCAAGGTCGACCTGATCCTCGTCAGCCACGCGCACTTCGACCACATGGCCGACGCGCCGGCGCTGTCCGCACTGAACAAGGCGCCGGTCTATGCGCCCGCCGGCCTGGCCGACTCGATGGTCACGCTGGGCGTGATGCCGGCGGACATGGCGCCGCGCTTCAACAAGGGCGGCGAGGTGCTGCCCTTCGGCGCCAACGGCGGCATCCGCATCATCGCGACGCATGCCGAGCACAGCAGCGAGTACCGCTGGAAGAACCCGGATACCGGCAAGGATGAGATGCGACTGGGCGGCGAACCGCTGGGCTTCATCGTCGAGCTGGAGAACGGCTTTCGCATCTACCACATGGGCGACACCGGCATCTTCGGCGACATGAAGCTGATCGGCGAGCTGTACAAGCCGGACCTGATCCTGATCCCGATCGGCAACCACTTCGTCATGCCGCCGCAGGTGGCGGCGATGGCCACGCGCGACATGCTCAAGCCGAAGCACGCCATCCCGATCCACTACGGCACCAACCCGCTGCTGCGCGGCACGCCGAAGGAGTACATCGACGCACTCGGCAATGCGCCCACCCAGGTGCTGGCGCTGGAGCCCGGCGGCAAGGCAAGCTTCTGACGCTCGGGCCCGGCGTTCGCAGGGGCTACAGTGCCGCATCGGGCGGCCACGCCCCCCTGCGAACACCTTCGATGACCGATTCCTGGACGCCGCCGTCGTGGCGGCAGCGCAAGGCGCGCCAGTTGCCCGCCTATCCCGATGCGGCTGCGCTGGCCGGCGCCGAAGCGCAGCTCGCTGCCTGGCCACCGCTGATCTTCCCCGGCGAGGCCGATGCCTTGCGCGAGCGCCTGGCCCGCGTCGCGCGCGGCGAGGCCTTCCTGCTGCAGGGCGGCGACTGCGCCGAGAGCTTCGACGAACTCGGCGGCGCGACGGTGGCCGGCACCTTCCGCGTCATCCTGCAGATGGCGGTGGTGCTGACCTACGGCGCCGCCTGCCCAGTGGTCAAGCTCGGGCGCATCGCCGGGCAGTTCGCCAAGCCGAGGTCGTCCGACGTCGAAACGATCGACGGCACCACGCTGCCCTCCTACCGCGGCGACATCGTCAACGGCAGCGAGTTCACCGCCGCGGCGCGCACGCCCGACCCGCAGCGCCTGCTGCGTGCCTACAGCCATTCGGCCACCGTGCTGAACCTGCTGCGTGCGCTGGCGCAAGGCGGCTTTGCCGACCTGCATCAGGTGCACCGCTGGACCGCCGACTTCGTGCGCCAGAGCCCGCAGGGCGAACGCTTCGAGGCGCTGGCCGGGCGCATCACCGACTGCCTTGCCTTCATGGAGGCCTGCGGCTTCGACGCGGCGCGCACGCCGCAGCTGCATGCGGTGGAGTTCTGGACCTCGCACGAGGCGCTGCACCTGCACTACGAGGAAGCGCTGACCCGCCGCGACGAGGCCAGCGGCCGCTTCTACGGCGGCTCGGCCCACCTGCTGTGGATCGGCGAGCGCACGCGCGAGATAGCCGGAGCGCATGTCGAGTTCCTGCGCGGCATCGCCAACCCGATCGGCGTCAAGCTGGGGCCGAAGGTCACGGCCGACGAGCTGCTGCCGCTGCTCGATCGGCTGGACCCGCAGCAGCAGCCGGGCCGCGTGGTGCTGATCACGCGCATGGGCGCGGGCCGCTTGCCCGAGCGGCTGCCGGCGCTGGTGCGCGCGGTGAAGGCAACCGGCCGGGCGCCGGTGTGGTGCTGCGACCCGATGCATGGCAACACCGTGACCAGCGGCAACGGCTACAAGACACGCGACTTCGCCAACATCGCCACCGAGGTGCGCGACTTCTTCGCGGTGCACGCCGCCGAAGGCAGCCAGGCCGGCGGCCTGCACTTCGAGATGACCGGCCAGGACGTCACCGAATGCCGCGGCGGCGCGCAAGGGCTCACCGACGAAAGCCTGGCGCAGCGCTACCGCAGCGCCTGCGACCCGCGGCTGAACGGCTCGCAGAGCCTGGAGCTGGCGTTCATGGTGGCGGAGATGCTCAAGGCCGGCCGGCGTCAGGCCGCCTGACACGCGGCCCAGTCGGCGAACCGCCGGTGCAGCTGTTCCAGCCCGTCGGTCAGCGCCGCCGGGCCGGGCTGCAGGATGTCGCAGCTCTTGATCTCGTGCAGCTCGCGTTCGCGAACCGCCGGCACGTCCTGCCAGCCGGGCCGCGCGGCGAGCCGCTCGGGGCGGAACTTCTTGCCGCACCAGCTGCCGACGATCAGCTCCGGCGCACGCCGTACAGGCGCCAGCGGATCGGCGATCACGCGATCGCGGCCGAGCGACTGCGCGGCGAGCTCGGGGAAGACGTCGTCGCCGCCGGCGATGCCGATCAGCTCGCTGACCCAGCGGATCGCGCTGATCATCGGCTCGTCCCATTCCTCGAAGTAGACCCGCGGGCGGCGCGGCCAGTACGCGGCGGCGGCGGCGATCTCGCCATGCCGCTGCTGGCAGGCGGCGATCCACGCCTCGGCCTCGCTCGCGCGCCCGACGAGGCCGGCGACCAGGCGCAAGGCCGCGAAGATCTCGGCCACGCTGCGCTGGTTGGTGACCAGCACAGCGAGGCCGGCACGGATCAGCTTGTCGGCCAGCGCCGCCTGCATGTCGGAGAAGCCGATCACCAGGTCGGGCTGCAGTTCGACGATGCGATCGATCTTGCCGTCGAGGAAGGCCGAGACCCGCGGCTTCTCCTGGCGCGCACGGCGCGGCCGCACGGTGTAGCCGGAGATGCCGACGATGCGGTCCTGCTCGCCGAGCAGGTAGAGCCACTCGGTGGTCTCCTCGGTGAGGCAGACGATGCGTTGTGGGCCGATGCGCGTGTCGGACATGGGCCGGGAGGATACGACGCCGCGTATGCTCACGAGGTATGACGCCCCCGATCCCCGCGCGCAAGCCCCGCGACGTCTCGCTGCACGGCGAGACGCGCATCGACGACTGGCACTGGCTGCGCGAGCGCGACGACCCCGAGGTCATCGCCCACCTGCATGCCGAGAACGCCCACACCGCCGCCTGGTTCGCGCCGCTGCAAGGCCTGAAGACGAGGCTCTACGACGAGATGCTGGCGCGCATCCAGGAAGACGACGACGACGTACCCTGGCGCAAGAACGGCTGGTGGCATTGGAGCCGCACCTTCAAGGGCCGCCAGTACGAGACCTGGCTGCGCCGGCGTGACGAGCCTGGCGGCGTCGAAGAGGTGATGCTGGACCTGAACGCGCTGGCGCAGGACAAGCCCTTCCTGCAGCTCGGCGCCCTCGAGGTCAGCCCCGATGCCCGGCTGCTCGCCTACGCGCTCGACGAGAACGGCTCGCTCGACTACACGCTGCGCGTGCGTGACCTGGCCACCGGGCAGGACCTGCCGCTGGCGATCGAGAAGACCGAGGGCGCCGCCTGGGGCAACGACAGCCGCACGCTCTACTACCTGAGCAAGGACGAGGCGAGGCGCACGCACCGCGTCTGGCGCCATCGGCTCGGTGCGGATGCGCCCGACGAGTTGCTGTTCGAGGAACACGACGAGCTGTTCTGGCTCGACCTCGGCAAGACCCGCGACGATCGTTACGTCGTGGTCTCCTCGGCGAGCAAGGACACCACGGAACTGCAGGTCATCGATGCCGACGATCCGGCCGCCGCGCCGCGCATCGTGCTGCCGCGCCGCGACGGCATCGAGATGTCGCTCGACCACCGGCATGGCCGCTTCTTCCTGCTGGTCAACGACACAGGCCGCAACTTCCGCCTCGTCGAGACCTCGGCGCAGCAGTCCTCGCTGGCCGACGCTCACGAGTGGATCGCGCACCGCGACGACGTGATGCTGGAGGACGTCGACCTGTTCGAGCGCTGGATGGTCGTGCAGGAGCGCGACCGCGGCGTGCAGAAGCTGAGGGTGTTCGAGTTGGTGACCGGCCGCGACTGGCACATCGCCTTCGATGAGACGGTCTACGCCGCCGGCGGCGAGATCAACGAGGAGTTCGCCAGCGACGTCTACCGCGTCGGCTACACCTCGATGGTGACGCCGCACTCGGTCTACGACATCGACATGCGCACGGGCGAGCGCACGCTGAAGAAGCGCCAGGCCGTGCTCGGCGGCTACGACCCGGCGCTGTACGACAGCACGCAGATCATGGCGCGCGCCGATGACGGCACCGAGGTGCCGGTGTCGCTGGTGTGGCGGCGCGACCTTCGCCAGGGCCGGCCGCAGCCGCTCTTGATGTACGGCTATGGCGCCTACGGCATCCCGACCGACCCGTACTTCTCGTCTTCGCGGCTGTCGCTGCTCGACCGCGGCGTGGTCTTTGCCATCGCCCACGTGCGCGGCGGCGGCGACCGCGGCCGGCTCTGGTACGACGAAGGCAAGCTGGCGAAGAAGGCCAACAGCTTCGCCGACTTCGTGGCCTGCGCGCAGGCGCTGGTCGACACCGGCTGGACCACGCCGCAGCAGCTGATCGTCGAGGGCGGCAGCGCCGGCGGCCTGCTGGTGGCGGCGGCGGCCAACCTGCGGCCGGAGCTGTTCCTCGCCGTGGTGGCCGAAGTGCCTTTCGTCGACGTGATCAACACCATGCTCGACGAGAGCCTGCCGCTGACGGTCGGCGAGTTCCTCGAGTGGGGCAACCCGAAGCGGCGCGAGGACTACGAGACGATGCGCCGCTACTCGCCCTATGACAACCTGCGCGTGGCCGCCTACCCGGCGTTCTACCTGCGTGCCGGCCTGCATGACAGCCAGGTGCCCTACTGGGAGGCCGCCAAGTACGCCGCGCGGCTGCGCACGCTGAAGACCGACGACCGGCCGGTGCTGCTGTCGGTCAACATGGACGCCGGCCACGGCGGCGCCTCGGGCCGCTACGACGCGCTGGCCGAACGTGCCGAGGTGCTGGCCTTCATGCTGGCGCAATGGCGGCTGGCGTGAGCCGGCCTACTGCAGGCGCCGTGACTTGATGCGCTCGAGCTTGCCGGCGTAGAGCTCGCGGTCGGCCACGCGGGTGCTCGCGCTCATCGCCAGCGCGAGATGCCGCCGCGCCGGTTCGACCTCGCCGAGCCCCATCAGTGCGACCGCCAGGCCGAAGTGAAACTCGTGGTGGTAGGCGGCGCGCGCCACCTCCTTCTCGAACAGCTGGCGCGCCAGTGCGTAGTCGTGCCGCTCCAAGGCCTCGACCCCGGCCTGGAAGTAGTGGAACGGCGGCACCGCTTCGATACGCGCGAGCCGCTGCTGCACGGCCGTCGCCTCGCCGCTGCGGCCCTGCGCCGTGTAGGCTCTGGCGAGATTGGACAGGGCTGCAGCGTTGGCCGGCTCGACCTCGAGCAGCCGTTCGAGCACGCGCTGCGCCTGTGCCAACGCCCCGCGCCTGAGGTACACCACCGCCAGCGTGTTGTGCGAGGAAAGGAAGGTCGGCTCGGCTTCGATGGCCGCACGCGCCCACCAGTAGGCATCGTCGACGCGCCCGGCCGCCAGGTTCTCGGCGGCGCGGTTGTTCATGAACATGGCCACCACCGTCGATTCGCCGATCACGCGCGAGTACTGGCGCTGGCCCGGCGCCGGCGGGTCGAAGTCGATCGCGGCGGCATCGACGAGGTCGAAGCGGGCGCGGCGCTCGGCCAGCGGATTGGCCAGCGTCACGTTGACATGGCCGCTGGAGACCAGCAGGTCGCCGCTGCGCCCCCAGGTCTCCTCGACGAACACGTGGTGGTACTGCACCGGCATGCCGAGCTGGCGCGCCAGCGCCGTGGTCATGATCACCAGCGAGAGGCAGTTGCCGCTGCGCGCGGCGAAGGTGTCGGCGGCGTTGCGCGTCGTCGCCGCGTCGTACTCGAGGCGCAGCCGGTCGCGGCGGTACAAGGCATCGACCAGCGCCGCGCGCGGGCCCTTGTGGCGGATCGCCGCTGCCAGTTCCACCTCGAGGTAATGCTTCATCTGCGCCGATGGCGCGAACAGGCTCGAGGCGTCGGCCGGCTCCGCGGGCGGCGCGAACAGGCTGTCGTCGAACATCGTCGGTGTCGGCGCGCCCGGCGCGGTGGCGCAGGCCGACAGGATCAGGGCAACGAGCAGGAGCAGCAGGCGCTTCATCAGGCTCTCCGCGCGCACCCGGCGCGCCACCCGGATACCTTACTCCACTCAGCCGTGGTCGGCGGGTTTGCCGCCGGCCGGCGGGATCTGCCCGGTCCAGCTGCGCTCCATCTCGTCGAACAGCGAGTGCGAGGCTTCGGTCACCTCCAGGCTACCGGGGCGTGTCTCGGTGTCTTCGTCCTGGGCCGGAGTGGAGCCACGGATATCGACCGCCGCGGCGATGAGCGCGCGCAAATCCGCGATCGGCGCCGAGGGCTCGTCGCGCGAGAGCAGATCGAGCTGCTCGAGCGCCTTGGCCAGCACCGGCGCCGGCACCTCGCGCTTGAGCGCGCGCGAACCGAAGCGGCCGATCATCTGCTCGACGTAGCCGAGGTGACGCATCAGGTGGCGCGCCTCGGGATGGCGGCGCAGCAGGCTGCGTAGCGCCTCGTGCCCGTGGCGCAGCGCCTCGCCGGCCGAAGGCGGCGGCGGCGGCTCGGCCGGCCTGTCGCCGAGCACCACGTGAATCTGGCCATCACGGCGCTCGAGCTTGAGCGGCCGCTTCAGCAGGTCGCTCCAGCGCCCCTTTGCGGGGCGGCGGGCGTCGTCGGCGGTGGGCTTGCGGGCGGGCATGGTCAGGAGGACGATTCGACAGGTGCGAGCGTGCCATGCTTTGGGCCGCGCCCGTTGCGCCGATCCGGTCGCATCCACGAAATACTCCCGATTGCGAGGACTGCCATGTACCCCGACCTCCGCCCGCTGCTGATCACCCTGGCCGCCGCGCTGGCGCCTTGCGCCCACGCCGGCAGCGTCGAGGTGAACTACGACGCCCGCGCCACCTTCACCGACGCCGGCACCACGCCGGCCGAACGCGAGCGCCACCTGGCCGCGCTGGCCGGGCACCTGAAGCGCCTGGGCGAACGCCGGCTGGTCGAGGGCAGCCGGCTGAGCGTCGAACTGGTCGATCTCGACCTGACCGGCACGCTGCGCCCCTCGCGCCGAACCGCGCAGGACCTGCGCGTGGTCACCGGCCGTGCCGACGGCCCGCACATTGAACTGCGCTACACGCTCAGCGATGCCTCGCAGGTGCTCGCCTCGGGCCGCGAGACGCTGTTCGACGCCAGCCTGCCGCGCGTGGGCGACGCGCGCAACAGCGACGGCGGTGACCCGCTTCGTCACGAGAAGTCACTTCTCGATCACTGGTTCGAGGCGCGCATCGCCAGCGCGCCGGCTGCCACCCGCTGAGGCCGCAAGCGCGCGGGAAGGCGTGAAATCTTCCCGTTGTTCGATCGACTGCCACGGCGTGGTCGCCGGTACGCTTTGCCCATTTCCGCTCTGCCGTCAACCGCCGTGGCCACGTCCGACCTGATCAACTTCATCGCAGCGCTGACGATCTCGGCGCTGCTGCTCGCCTGGCTGTGGCAGCGCCGCCGCAGTGGTCGCGGCGGCGCGCGCAAGCCGCCCGCGGAGTCGCTGGATACCGTGCAGTCGTGGACGCCGCAGGCGGTGCGTGTGCTCACCTTGCCCGAGCGCCAGGCCTACGATCTGGTGCGCAAGGCACTGCCGGGCCGGCTGGTGCTGGCCCAGGTGCCGCTGGCGCGCTTCATCAGCGTGCCCACCCGCCATTCGTACAGCGACTGGCTGACCCGCGTCGGCCGCCTGACGGTCGACTTGCTGGTGTGTGACAAGAGTTCGCGCGTCGTCGCCGTGGTCGATGTGCGCACGGCCGGCCAGTCGCCACGCAGCACGCGGCGTCACGACCGCATGACGCAGGTGCTCGAGACCGCCGGCATCCGTGTGCTGCACTGGAACGCGGACGCCCTGCCGAGCGCCTCCGAAGTGCGCGCCCTGTTCCGCGACCAGGGCGCACTGGCCGAGGAGGAAGAGTTCATCGGCCCTGGAGGCCGGCGCATGCTGCCGGTGCCCGAGATGGTCGAGGTGCTCGCGGAGGGCGACGAGGCCGCCATGGCCGGCCCGCAGTTCGATCCGGTGTCGTCGGACTACTTCGACGACCTCGACGCCCTCACGCCACGCAGCGCCGGCCGCGGCTGAGCCGGCAACATCCGGCTACAGCGGCCGGGCGGCGGGCTGGCTACGATCGGCGCTCATGACGCCGCCGAAAAGAAAACCCGTGACCCGCAGCCCGCTCGCCGCCTTGCCGTTCATCGCTGCCGCCTTGTCGGCGTGCGCTGTCCCCGATGCGCCCCGCCCGGCCGCCCAGGAACCCGGCACGGTGGTCACGGCCAGCGGCCTGATCTACCGCTCGCTGCACGAAGGCAGCGGCGACAGTCCCAAGGCCAGCGATGTCGTCAAGGTGCACTATCGCGGCACCTTCACCGACGGACGCGAGTTCGACAGCTCCTACCAGCGCGGCCAGCCGGCCAGCTTCCCGCTCGACCGCGTGATCGTCTGCTGGACCGAGGGCGTGCAGCGCATGAAGGTCGGCGGCAAGGCCCGGCTGACCTGCCCGAGTGCGCTGGCCTACGGCGAACGCGGCGCCGGCGGTGTGATCCCGCCGAACGCGACGCTGCTGTTCGAGGTCGAGCTGCTCGGCATCGGCGGGCGCTGAATGAACAAGCAAGGCACCATCGTCCGCTGGGAGGCCGACCGCGGCTTCGGGTTCGTGCGCGGCCCCGGCACCGAGTCCGACGTGTTCTTCCACATCCGCGACTTCCGCGGCGGCAACACCACGCCGTCGGAAGGCCTGGAGGTGCGCTACGAGGAGATCCACGTCGGCGGCAAGGGCCCGCGTGCGATGGCCGTGATGCCGCTCGACTACGTCGACCCGCGCCGCGCGCCGCCGCCCGAGAGCAGCCGCCGTGCGCACGGCGGCAAGCGCCCACCGCCGCCACCGCACGTCGCCGCCGAGATGCGCGCCATGCTGCTGCTGGTGCCTGCCTATGCCGCCGCCCTCGTCTGGGCGGCGTGGACGCAACGCCTGCAGGTGCCCGTGGCGCTGGCCGCGCCGCTGCTCAGCGTGCTGACCTTCTACCTGTACTGGCGCGACAAGTTCGCCGCCCAGCGCAATGCCTGGCGCACGCCCGAGAACACCTTGCACGCGGCCTCGCTGCTGGGTGGCTGGCCCGGTGCCTGGCTCGCGCAGCGCCTGCTGCGCCACAAGTCGGCGAAGGAATCGTTCCGGCAGGTCTACTGGGCCACCGTGGCCCTTCACTGGGTGCTGCTGGCGCTGTGGCTGTACAGCACGCCGGCGCGCTGAGCGGCGCCCGGACCGTCGGCCCTCAAGCCATCACGTCGAGCAGCGTGCCCGCGAGATCGCGCTGCGTGCGCAGCGTCTGCGCATTGGCACGGTAGACGACGCTGGCCGCCATCTGGCCGACGATGTCCTCGGCGAGCGCATCGCCGGGACGCTCCGCGGTGGTGATCGTGGTGCGCACGCCGCCCTGCGGCTCGGCACTCTGCTGTACCTGCTGACGGCGGAAACCCGGCGTCATCGCGTTGGCGATGTTGTGCGCCGAGGTGCCGATGTGCATGGACGCGGCGTTCATGCCCGACAGGGCGGTCGAGATCGTGCTCATGGCGGGCTCCTTCGACGCTGTCTTCGGCCGCGCCGGCGCGAACTTGAGCCTGCGGAGGCGCTATTCCTTGTCGAGGCCGAGCAATGCGTCACGCAGCTGCCCGTCGGCAGGCGACTCGCCGACCCAGATCTTCATGACCATGCCGAAGAACTCGTCGTCGCCGACCGGCGCGCCCTGCGGCTTGCCCAGGATGTAGAAGGTCGTGCCCTTGCCGGGCATGAACTCCATCGCGAACGACTCGCCGGGCAGCATCTTCGAACGGCCGGAGAACACCTCGATCAGCCGCGCGCTGGACAGCGCGTGGCGCTGCACCGCCTCCTTCGACGAGTTCTCGCCCATGCCCTTGAGGAACAGTCGTCCCAGGTCGGTGCCCGGCAGTTCGCGCAAAGCGGTGAACTGCAGCCGCTTGGGGCCGGGCAAGGCGAGCAGTTCGGCAGGGCTGGACACCTTCTTCGTGGTGTACAGGCCCATGTCGTAGACCTTGAAGATGGCGCGAAAGCGCGTGCCGGCACCGTTGAGCTGCAGCTTCGTGCCCTGCACGTCGAGCGTGGGATCGAACTTCGTCGCCGTGGGTGCGGCCAGGGCGGCGCCTGCGGCGAGGCCGAGGGCGACCAGCACGGCGGCCAGGCGCGACGACACGGTTGCACGGGTGCGGATCATGGGGTGCCCCTCCTGTGTTCTTCTGCTCGGCAGATGCCGGTACCCGCATTATTCCGCCGCAGCACCGGTGCGCCTGCCGCCGCCCGGCGAGCCGTGGCGAAATTCACGCAGGGCGGCCGCGCAGTCGCTGAATCAGCGTCACCGCACCCAGCACCAGCGCGCCGGCGACGATGCCCACCAGAGCATCGGCCAGCGTCGGCAGCAAGGCGGCGGCGACACCTCCGAAGCCTGCCGTCCACGCCTGCACCGCATGGTGCAACGGGCCGATGCCGTGCACCAGGATGCCGCCGCCGACGAGGAACATCGCGGCGGTGCCGGCAATCGACAGGCCCTTCATCAGCCACGGCGCGGCACGCAGGATGCCGCGGCCGAGCGCCTGCGCGGCGCTTCCGTCGCGCCGGCTCAGCCACAGTCCGGCGTCGTCGAGCTTGACGATGCCCGCCACCACGCCATACACCCCCACCGTCATCACCAGCGCGATGCCGGCCACCACGGTGGCTTGCGTGGAGAACGGCGCCGCCGTCACCGTGCCGAGCGTGATGGCGATGATCTCGGCGGAGAGGATGAAGTCGGTGCGCACCGCACCCTTGATCTTGTCGCGCTCGAGGGCGACCAGATCGACCGCCGGATCGGTCAGCGCGCGCGCCAGTTCCTGCTCGTGCGCCACATCCTCCGCGGCACTGTGGAGGAACTTGTGGGCGAGTTTCTCGAAGCCCTCGAAGCACAGGAACGCGCCGCCGACCATCAGCAGCGGCGTGACCAGCATCGGCGCAAACGCGCTGATCGCCAGCGCCGCCGGCACCAGGATCAGCTTGTTCTTCAGCGAGCCCTTGGCCACCGCCCAAACCACCGGCAGCTCGCGATCGGCGCGCACGCCGGCAACCTGTTGCGCATTCAGCGCCAGGTCGTCGCCAAGCACACCGGCGGTCTTCTTCGCCGCGACCTTGGAGAGGATGGCCACGTCGTCGAGAACGGTGGCGATGTCGTCGAGCAAGGCAAGGAGGCTGCTGGCCATGGGCGTGTCCCGGCGTCCGGGTGGCAAGGGGTAGGGATGGGCGGCATCGCCGGCAGCGCGCATCGTAGCCGCAGTGCATTGCAGCGCTGCCGGTTCGGCACAACAATCGGCCGCGCTCCCGAACCCGCCCCGTGAAACTCTTCATCTCCTACCCGTCCGACCAGAAGGATCTCGCCGAACGCCTGCGCCTCGCGCTCGAAGCCGAGGACCACGAGGTGTTCACTGACCGCGCCGAGCTGAAGGAGGGCGAGCCCTACCACGAGGCGCTGCGCGAGGCGATCGAGCGCGCCGATGCGTTTGTGTTCTTCATCACGCCGCGCGCGGTCACACCCGGCAGCTACGCGCTGACCGAGCTCGACATCGCGCAGCGCCGCTGGCGCGCCCCCGGCGGGCGTGTGCTGCCGGTGCTGGTCGCGCCGACGCCGCTGGAGACCATCCCGCCCTACCTGCGCTCGGTGACGCTGCTGCAACCGAAGGGCGATCTCGTCGCCGAGACGGTGGCGGCGATCGATCGCATGCGCCGCGGCGTGCCGGCACGGGTGTGGATCGGCGCCGTTGCCGTGCTGCTGCTGGCCGCGGCGGCCGCGCTGCTGGGCTACCAGCACACGCAGGAGCAGC